>CAIVNT010000199.1 GCA_903907305.1 uncultured Ignavibacteriota bacterium | reverse complement strand
TTCCCAATGGCGGAACGGTCGGCATCGCCGGCACTTTCACTCCCGGTGCAAATACTTTTACTGTCACCGGGAGCACGATCGACTTTAACGGCGGCGGTGCACAGCCGATCCCGGCATTCAACTACAATAACCTGACGAGCAGCTCCACCGGAACACGCACGCTGGCAAGCAGCGGCACTATCGGTGTTGCGGGAACATTTGTTATAGGAACGAATTCCTATACCGTCACCGGAAGTACGGTCGATTACAACGGCTCATCCACACAGACGATCACGTCGTTCACCTACAACCATTTGATGTTGACCTCCGGCTCTTCCGTCACGAAGAATCTCGGAGGCGCGGTGACGGTGAACGGCAATCTGACGGTGAACGCGAACAACTCACTGAACGATGCAGGATTCCAGATCACGGGAAATGCAGGCGGAACACTCTCCTTTGCTGCAGGAACCACGTTGACATTGGGAACGGCCGGAACAGCGACGACCTTCCCGACATCATTCGTTAACGCGAACATCACGCTGAATGCCGCAAGCACGGTCGTGTACAATTCCGACCTGGCACAGACGATCTCCGCCGTTCCGACCTACGGGCACATCACATTGTCGGCAACAACAGGCGTCACCAAGACCATCTCCGGGACATTGAATGCGGCGGGTGATGTCACGGTCGGCGTGAATAATAATTTGGATATCACCGGTGCCGGAAACGTCACCGTGAACGGAAACATCGTCCTGAACGGGACGATGACGAACGCAGGAACTTTATCAATAGGACCATAATATCAAACAGGAATAATTCATTCTATAACGAAAGGAGGTTTTAATGAAGAATAAAGCTCCACCGCAAAAATAAGTTCGACCCTTGTCAAGGGTAAGCATCACAATCATCAATCATTATTTATCAATCATCATTAAAGGATACACAAATGGATACAGCATCAAAGAATCAGGTTTCAAAAACATCATCATTATCTTCCACACTTAATACAAGGAGCAATTCTATGAAACACAACTCATTCTTTCGCCGCGCGATCAGCGTCTTGATCGCAGCAACACTGGTCATCGGTTTATCATTCGGACAGAACCTCGTTATCGGCAGCAACAGCGTCACTGTCGGCGGTAACGGCACCATCAACGTAAAAGGAAACATCGTCAACACAGGCGTAACGACAGCCGTCAACGTCGGCGGAGCTTCCAGCACCGTGAACCTGAATAGCACAAATCCCCAGTCCATCGGCGGCGGATCGGGCGCATTGAACTTCGCAACACTTCGCGCAACAGCAGTTTCCACAAAAACGATCAACACAGATGCTTCTGTGGCGACCGCATTGAACGTGACCGCAGCAGGCGCAACACAGATCGAAGTTGCCGCTGCAAAGACGCTGACGATCGCAGGAACGATCGCCAACGGTGGTGGTGCGACCGCACCGTATAAATTCAACAACGCAACATCGGTCGTCGATTATTCCGGCGGAGCAAGCCAGGCAATGTGGGGCACCACCTACAATGCGCTGAATATGTCCGGCGCAGGCGGATTCACAATGCAGGACAACATCACCGTCAACAACACCGTGAACCACACCGGCGGTGCATTGACCGTAGGCAACAACTTCACTGCAAGCGCAGGCTATACCTTCGCGACTATCACGAACATTGCAGCAGCGAAAGCGCTCACACTCGGCACGACCGGTTCCATCAATACCATCACTGATATCGCGGCAACAGGACAGCTGGTCAACGGATCAGGTGCTTTGACGGTCGCAACATTGACGAACAACCATGGCACAATCACCGCAAGCGCTGCTGACGGTGCAGTAACATTCACCAACGCTGCAATTAACAACGGCGACATCACAGGCGGTATCGGAACGGTCACATTCTCCAATACACTGTCGCATGCATCAGGCACCATCTCTTCCAGCGAAGGAACGGTCCTCTTCACCGGCGCACCCTCTATTGCAAGCGGTTCTATCTCGGCTGGCACAGGCGGTACGCTTGACTTCAACGGCGCTGTGAACGGCACCGGCGGCACCATTGCATTGACCGGTTCAGGCGTTGCGAACTTTGCACAGACATTCACAGCGGTTCCTACGTTGTCCTTCGGCGGTACCAGCACAGTCAACTTCGACGGTACATCCCAGGATGTTCCCGCAGCAACCTATGTTGACCTGAACATGATCGGTGTCGGCACAAAGACCGCTCTCGGTACAATTGCTGCCACAAACTTCGATAACGGCGGAAGCGGAAACACTGCAACAATCACGGATATGGGAACACAGCAGCTTAACATCGTTACAGGCAAAGAGAACACCAATGGAACGATCCTCTTCGGCGGAACTTCCAACGGCGTTCTGTTCACTACCGGTACAGTTAACTACAATGCAGCAGCAGGTACACAGACGATCGCTGGCGGCGGCACATACGCAACATTGCTGCTGACCACCGGCGGCACGAAACAGATCGCAGCGGCAACCACCGTCGGAACTTCAGCCGGTCTTTCCGTTGCTTCTTCCGTTACATTGGATCTTGCTGCATCCGATTCACAGCTTGATGTCGCCGGCGACCTGACCGTCAACGGTTTCTTGACGAACGCTGGTACGATCAACGTTGGACCATAATATCAGCTGTTAGCTGAACACACGTGAAATGATGTCTGCACATCTGCATCATTTCACACCATGATGGAATTGAAACACTCTGTTGCACAGCGGATCCTGTTGGTTAACGATCCTTTGTGCTTAACAAGAGGTCTATGACAGTACACACTCTATTATATCGTCAACTACTGATGCTGTTCGGCAGATCTGCTCTTGCCCGCTCTGATACGGCAAATAGCAGCGATGCATACGCTCCGCGGTCATCGATCATTCGATCGCTGTGGAGTGAACATGAAGTGAACAGTCTTGGTGCAGCTTTCAATGCGCGTCACACGTGGACTCCGTCTTTTGCTGGACGTTCCGCGCTGGCACGTTCGGATACGGCATCAATTGGATCGCCTCGTTGGACGGGTCCGCCCGTTCCGATCGATGACATACGATTCATCACTGAAGATTGTCAAGGGAGTAGTGTGCCCATATGAAAAGATCATTCCATTTTTAAGGCGTATGTAAAAAAAAATAGTCATCCTGAGTAATTGTCCGCCTTATTGTTGGCGGAAGCAAGTCCGTTTTCAGGACGAGCGCATCTCTCAAAGGGACCCCGTTGGGGGAAGGATGGCCGGAAAAATAACATGAAAGTAGCTCCTAATACTAAGTGTGGAATGGCACTCTTGCCCGCCTCAGGCGGGGTTGTATTCATTCCTTTAATACTTTGCAGGACACCTTTAGGGTGTCCTACAACTGGAACGCTGAAGCGTGATGACCTTCGGCGGTAAATAATAATGATGGATCTGTCGTCCGGAGTCCCGGCTGTTACAGGGACTCCGAGCGGCGGGTTTTAATCGGTATTATTGAATGAGTTTTTCATCGGCAATCATCAATCGAAGCATCCTTTGTTGAATTCACTTTCAGAATGATGCGGAGAAAGAGAGACTTTGTATCTCACATACTGTACACAGGTACACTTATGATTACTAAACGAACACGGTACGCTTGCGCGCCGCCGATCGGGTCGATTCATCGGCTCCGTCACGGATGGCGACTGCCAAGAGCGGCAGCCGTTGTGATAATAATGATGCTGATCCAATTCGGGGCTGCACAGAATCTTATTATCAACGGATCTCTCACCAACACCGGAAAAATTCGAGTGAGAAATCAGACGACCATCGCGCAACAGGTTGTCGGAGGAGAAGTCGAATTGAAAGGCGCCGATCAGATACTGCCCGCAAAGCAGTACGAGACCGTACGTCTGACCGGAACAGGAACAAAAACAACAACTGGAGGAAATTTTTCAGTTCAAAAGAATCTTACCATTGCTGCAGCAGTAACGTTACAGATGCCGAAGGGAAATATCATCACACTTGGCGACACACTGTTCGAATCGGGCAAATTCAACGGTGCAATTCAAAGGTCAGTGAACCTTATAGGGATTACTACGTCCTCGAATTTCGGGAATATTGGAGCAACCATTACATGGACCTCCAACGCTCCGGGAATGACGAACATTCTTCGTGTTTCAGACTCCGCCCGCACCGGCAACGGTAACGAATCGATCAAGCGGTTCTATCAAATTCAGCCGACCGACGCAACAGCGACCGGCACCATCGTCTTAAAATATTCCGACAGCGAATTGAACGGACACACGGCAAGTAATCTTCAGCTCTGGCGTTCATCGGACGGCATCAATTGGCAGCGGCAGATCCCTGTGGTCGACACGCTGTTGAAGACCATCACAAAAACAAATGTAAAGCTTCAGGGATATTGGACCGCGTCGGATACCGTACGCGCGATCGGTCCGCTGCAGAGCGGTGCAGGAATTCCTGTCACCATCGCGAAAGCGGCCTCTGCTCCGTCACAAGAACGTATCCTGACAACACTTGATACACTGAAGGTCCTCATCACTGACATCTTCGGTACTCCTGTCTCGAACGTTTCTGTGAAATTTTCGGTCAACAGTAAACCGGCTCCGTCATCATCGGGAACATTGTCTGATACCAATGCCGTCACAAATGCTTCGGGTATCGCATCCACGCTCTTCACGCTCGGGAACAAGGTCGGCGCGTATGAAGTGATCGCGGCATCGGGAAATCTCGATACCATCAGATTCAACACAACCGCTCTGCATGGTCCGGCGAAGACGATGGCCGGAATTCTTCTTTCGCAGCAGATCAAGCCGATCCTTACACCGCTTGATTCGCTCTTCACTATCACTGTAGCGGATGTCGGCGGCAATCCGGTGGATAGCGCTCAGGTGCAGTTTGCCCTGGTGAATATTCCTTCCAGTTCATTCGGCCACGGACTCACCGTTACCGCAATACAGACAGACTCATTCGGCAGAGCTTCCACTCGTCTGACGCTCGGCAGTACAGCAACGACATATACCGTCCGCGGAAAAGTGACCGGTATTGCAGATTCCGTCACCTTCACAGCACAGGCCATCCCTGGAGCGCCGGCAACCATCGCGCGTAATTCCGGCGACGGTCAATCAGGCGTGAACGGACAAACTTTATCTTCACCGTTCATTGTCACCGTTCTTGATGAAGGTGGAAACCCTGTCAAAGGCGATACGGTTGAATTCAAACTTCAGGCAAATGCTTTCAGTGCAGTATTAAGCAAAACAATTGTGCCCACCGACCCGCTCGGCCAGGCTTCCACGATCTTAACTCTTGGAACCCGTTCCGGTCCGTACGCTGTCTCTGCGCAATCGAGATCGCTTGTCGGTTCGCTCCAGTTCAGCGCGACAGCTCAGCCGGGCGCCGCCGCAACGCTGGCTCTGGTGCAAGGAAATAATCAGTCTGCACCTATAGGCTCGGTGCTTGGTTCGGACCTTATCGTACACATTCTTGATACGAACGGGAACAGTGTTCCGAATGATACGGTCTTCTTCTCCATCGACTCATTACCGAACGTGAACACCACCGGTCATTCATTGACCAATAGTTCGGTCATCACCGACACATCCGGACTGGCGTCAACGCGGTTCACGCTTGGCAACAAAACAGGCGATTACGTTGTGAATGCTCGTGTAAGGAATATTCCGGTCGTCTCCTTCCGCGTGAATGCAAAAGCAGGAACTGCATCGTTGTTCGCGGATCTTTCCGGTTTGAATCAATCGACCGTCATCGCAACGCCGGTGCCGAATGAGTTCGTGATGCGCGTTGCGGATGTCGGTGGCAACAGCGTCTCCGGCACCACCGTCCAGTTCAGCATCACCGAAACTCCCGCGAATGCTTCAGGACAGCGGCTGAGCAACACAACGGATGTATCTGATGCGAATGGATACGCACGAGTATCGTTCACCGCGGGCAATAAAGTGGGAACATATACCATCCGTGCTTCAAGTGCAGGTGTTCCGGATACCCTCTTCACGGTGACTGCAACACACGGAGCAGCATCGGCGATGATGGTCTCTTCCGGACTCGGTCAAACGCGTCCCATCCTGACGGCGCTTGACTCCTTCTCCGTAAAGATCGTCGACATCGGCGAGAATGCTGTGCCGTTGAAGAATGTTCAGTTCACTATCATCGAACGTCCTGCCGGCGATACGAGCGCATCACTCAGCAGTCTTCTCTCCGGATCAGATTCGTCCGGTATCGCAGGTGCGCGGTTGACTCTGGGAAGCAGGATCGGTGCGTATAAAGTGAAAGCAACTATCAACACACCGGCACCGTTCGAATCTCAGAAGATCAACGGCAAAGGAAATCGCCATGAAGCATCCGTCTCTGCCGCCATCGAGACCACATTCACCGCATTCGCTACACACGGCACGGCGGCGCTCTTCACCGATATTCTCGGCGACAAACAACTCAAGCCGACGGAAACAACACTGGACACATCGTTCGTCGTGACGGTAAAAGATATCGGCGGCAATATTGTGCCGAATGCGAATGTTAAATTTGCCATCACTTCCGTTCCGGCGAACGCGACCGGTCAGAGGCTGAAGGATACGCTTGTGACTTCAGACTCACTCGGTATCGCCTCCACTGTGCTCACGCTCGGTTCGCGTGAGGGTCTGTATACGGTCGCCGCATCGGTGAACGGTTCTCTCTCGACGCTCTTCGCGGCAAATGCGTTCTATGTCTACGGCGATCCGAACAACGACGTGAACATCAACGTTGCGGATATCACTACCATCATCGATCAGATCATCGGCAAACGCACATTCTCGTTCCTCGATTCGCTGAAAGCGGATCTGAACAAGGATGGACTCATCGATACCGCCGATGTGAACGTGCTGGCCAGAACCATCCTCGACAGACCGTCCGTCTTCAGTACGCTGCCGCCGTTCATTCCCGAACGTGTATCGGCCGGAAAGAAGGACGTCACAACTGCACCGTCCAAGGAACGCACGTTCTTCGCCGATGCGAAGACGCAATTCGAATCAACACCGCTGGGTCTGCGCTTGAACCTGGAGAATACCGTACCGGTCCGCGGGCTTGAGGTGCGTATCCGCCTGAAGGACTCCACGGTGGTGGTAAACAATGCCAACTACCTCTTCGCCCGTGCTCAGCAGATGAATGTGGTGATGAAGACCGTCAACAACGAAGTGCGAATGCTGGCATACAGTCTGCAGAACGAAGAGATCCAGCCGGGCAGCGGAACGGTCATTCGAATACCGAAGATAACATCCGTCAGTCAGTTCGATTCAACACAGGTGGTCCTGTCGGTCAGTGGGAACGTTGCGGTCACTCCGGAAGCGATCGTTATCACCGCGGTACCGGGAAAATATCCGACCACTTACAGTTTGGCACAGAATTATCCGAATCCGTTCAACGGACTCACGACCATTCAGTACGAGATACCGGATTCGAAGACCGCCGGGACGAAGGTTGCCATCCAGATCTTCAACGTGCTTGGTCAGAAAGTACGAACACTCATCAACACACCGCACGATCCGGGACAATACCGGGTGACGTGGAACGGCACGGACGAAAGCGGTTCACAGGTATCGTCCGGAATTTATTTCTATCGTCTCATCACGAATAATCACCTAACAACCAAAAAGATGATCTATGTTAAATAAAAAATATCTGACCGCTTTTATTGTATTTCTCCTCATCGATTCCCTTCTTCTTTCCGGCTGTTCGGGAGCGGCGGGAGTTCAATCCGGCACAAATTATCTATATACATATAAAATGACACAGCCGATTGTGAACGATCAGCTGCTGTTCAAAGATAATTATATCACTATCCAGTTCACCTTCGACCAGTCCGCTGTCAGTTTTCAACTGCAGAATGTCTCCGAAGCATCGATGTCTGTTGTGTGGGAAAAGGTCTCCCTCGGCGTGAACAAGCGGATCTATTCCGTGCGGAACACGAGCAACTTCTATTCGCTTAGCGCCACGGTTCCGACATCGCTCGTCATCCCTCCGCTCGGATATATCCGCGAGACCGTCATCCCGCGAGAGAATATCTTTATGGACAAAGGGGAATGGGTGGAAAAGGATCTGTTCCTTTCCAACGATAAGAACAATGCGAAACTGAAGAAGGCCATTACGGGATATGTTGGAGGAGAGATTTCGATATCGATACCGGTGAAGATTGGGGAGATCGTTACGGAGTATGCGTTCACTTTCAATGTTTCAAAAGTGACCCCGTTACCGTCCAAATTGCTCCCTCCCGTAAAGGAACGTCCGCCGGCACCCAAAACTCCGGTGATGGAATCATCGTCCGGAAATACGATCGTGCCGATCGCGATCGCCGCCGGTGTTCTCGGTGTTGCCGTGTATCTGTTGTCGCAGAAAAAAACACCCGCTCTGTAAATAGATCATTGATTGTTTGTATTATCCAGAGCAAAACATTTTCGAAAACAATCGTGAGAAAAATCTAATGAGAATAATCTAATCCCGCTGCCGTTGCACACGGTCGTTCCTCCACTTATATTTATATCAGTTAAAAGAAGAGATGATCATATGAAAAAAATTATCATGGTTCTGACGCTCGCCATCGCACTCGTCGGCTGTTCCAGTGCACCGGTGGCAATGACCTCCTCAAAAAAATACTTCGTGCCGATCAAATCGTTCGCACAGAAACCGGCGTCACAGAACAACAATAAACTCACATCCGCTTCCGCAGCAAAAGAACTGTCCGAAAAGGATACAATGATTGAATTGTTGAAGAAGGAAAATCAGCAGCTCCGCGACCGTCTCTCAAAATTGGAAAAGAAAATGTCTATCATTCAATCATAAGAAATGAATTGCACTGCTGTCATCTTCCGTTCGCGAGAAGATGCCGGCATATCGGGGGAAGAAAGAACCGCCGCTCATTGCAAGGAGCGGCGGTTTTGTTTTAAATGCTCTGAATTGTAATCGTTCTTTGCTGTGTGACGTCCTAGGCAGGTTCCGATGGTGTCATCCCGGCACCAATCTTTTCCAACAGATAACACGTTCCAACACCGACTGCATACGCCCCTATATCGAGCGGGTCGAACCTGCCGGAAAAGATCCCGTGCGGAAAATAGATCTGACTGATCTCCGTGATAACACTGGCACCAAAGAATGCCGCGGCGGCCCGCTCCGGTGTCCGGCCGATTGTTCTCGAAAGAAAACTCCTGCTCCCCTCCTGCCACAACTTCCTCACTTGGATATAGAGGAATGCCGGGCCCGAAAGATCCGCTGCGTGAGTGGTAAAAAATATTATGTGCATCTGTATCATATTAAGAATTGCTGCAGCGGCGAACAGGGCAACGAGTATCCGGAGCGCAATTATCCACAATGGTCCGTATCGAATCGGCGTTGTCATATTTTTCAGGTCGATTGGTGATTGATCTGGTGCGGAAGCGATCAGTGTCTTTCCTTTATCGGGACCCATATCTCTTCCTCGGAGTCCGGATGGTTGTTCTTATACTTTTCTCCCAACAATTCAAAATGTTCACGTCTGTCCAGCGCATATGGTGACGAGGGGAGCCAATGCCTGTAGATGCGATCGAATGTTTGCTGAAACTCAGAGGCTAATCCTTTGTGAAAAAAGACAGCATACAATCCTCCTCGCAAGAGATACGACTCCATCCCTGCAGGAATTGAATGGAAATCGAAAACTTCAACGGCCGCCCAGCGTTCAAATTCTTCCGCAGGATCAAGATTGTTGTAATTGAAGAAAGAGTTGAAGATCTGCAGATGAAAAAGGTCTGTGGAGACTACGCCGAAAATCTCATTTCGTCTTGGCATAAAATTTTTCCATAGTTCAACTGTCCTGCTGTTCACAAGGGACATTCTCAGGCGCTTGCCGATGAGCTTCTTTTCCGATACGATTACGATGCGTGGTTCCAAGAAGGGCGGTTCTCTTATAAAAAATTGTCGAAAGCTGACTGTTCTTTAATGTTATCATTGCTATTGAAAAAATCAAGATGATTGTTGAGATGTCGCACGCGGGGGAAACAGCGGAAATTTTTTATGCGGAATAGTTCAAAATCCTTCAAATCCTTTCGCGGTCAACCGCAACGTATCACTCACTCGTTCGACAAATTCTTTTTTCACCAGAGTTTCAATCCCTGCGGCGGATAGTTCTTCCGAATATCCTGCTGCGATGAGTGCCGTGTAAATACTGTTCGGATCTATTTCATCGCCGGTATTCAGCCGTAGAAACCGCAAATACTCTATAATAAAAGTCTCACTCTCATCGATCGTTGGTGGTGAAACAAGTCCTTTTTGTAACGCTGTCTCTGTAAAAGTTACGTATCCATGATGAACAAGCAATGTCTCCTCCGCAACCATATGTTTGATCAATTGTTCAAATTGAACAATATTAAATCCGCGGGACTGCCACTCAGGTTTGAGCTGCGTCCATTGTAAAGCGGAACCGATATGCACTTTCCCATGATGATGTTTTTTGAAGATACTTATTAGCGCCTCTTGAAGCAGATGAATGTCTGAAAACTCTTCCATGTATTTTCTCAATGTAATTTCCGGGATGAATCTGAGTATTTCCTCCATGAAATATCGATTCTTTGAAATATAATACAATACAGTATATATCCGGTCAATCACGTGATTACGTGATGGCTCAAAATGGATGAATATTGCTGGTATTTTGAGAAGGATGTGAGAAACTAAATTTTCAGGAAGGGTTTTACGCGGGTATAATTCAGGAGAACTTCACACCGCCGTCCTTCGCTAAGGACGACGGCGTAAACATAAAGCTTTTACTTCTTCTCTGCTTTTTTCCTCACTTCAACTATTGTGGACATATCTTTATTGTATTGCTTGTTATGAACACCACTCGGCATGGCAAGAAAGATCTTTTCATTCGCTTTCTTCGCTACCGGAACATAATCAGTCGCTGCGGTTTTGATCGCCGTTGCAACTGCCGCTATCATTAGTCCGGCAAGTCCCCCTTGGCCGCCGCTGTCCCCTGTGGTGTTGACCTCCACTACGTCATTGTAATACCACAGTATTTCACCGCTCTTGGCGGATTTCAATTCGCATTCTATCTGTACAGTTACGCTTCCCGAAGTGATCAGATATGAGGTGTTCCATTTAAGGATGCTCACGTAGAGCACAGCATCCGTACCGAAGAACTCGCGGAATTTCTGCGGAGGAACATTCATCATTGTTTCGGTATCGGACAGTCCTTCTTGTTTTAGGATGTCGGACACGATCTCAATGGGATAGACATAATATCCGGTATTGGCGAGCGGTTCGGCGACCGTTGTTAAATAATACTCCTTTGCATCCGCAGCGGTAGATTTGTTGATCGGCGGAAGGACAAGGATCGATACAGGACGTTCGGTATACATGAGTGGTGCATACTGCTGTTTAGTCATCGTGGCGGGAACACATCCTGCCAGAAATACAACACAGATTGCGGCTATAATTTTTTTCATTGTTGAGCTCCCGTCTGAAGTTTTGAGCGGATCTTCATGATAAATTCCCTGGACTCGGGATAGGCCTGCATCTCTTTATCCAGCAACACCAGGCCATCCTTTAATTTGTCTTCTTTGATCAGCAGATATCCCAATTCTGCGTACACTCCGGGTGGAACCGGAATATGTTTCTTCGCTGAAACGGTGATAATATCGTTCAAGGTTTTTTTGTGTGTGGCGAGAGTTTTATCATCAGGTGCTTTTTTATACGCATATAGTGTTGAGGAATAATCTCCCCAATAGAACTCGGTTTCAGGAGTGCAGCCGGCTAGCAGAAACAGTATCGCTCCCGCTGCACATAGGATATATATTTTCATTGTATCTCCAGTTCTGTAATAATGCCATTATCCGTAACAATGGTCCTGTTCATGATTAGTTGAAAGTTCTTGTAGATCTTTACTGTGTGCGCGCCTGCTTTCACGTTATAGACAACATCGGCGGCATCCAGTGTCATCATTTCGCCGTCATCGATCGATACCTGTGCATTCAGAACGTTCCCGACGAATTTGATCTGCGATTTTTCCGCTTTTTGCACCACGCCGGTATTGTATCCTCCGCATGATGCGAAGAATACACACAACAATAACAGCATTGTATATTTCATGGTTGCTCCATTCTTATTAACTATTTTTCTTCAATATAATATTCCGTGAAATTGTCCTTCGGCAGATCGCCGCTTGCCGATGAACAGACCGACAGTTCGGACACAACGTCTCCCGGGACCATCGCCACAACTTTGATCTTCCCGACAGGTTTTCCCGGTAGTTCGATCGCAATTCCGGTCTGTGGATTGTTCACTTTTCCGCCCCGTTTGTATACCGTGAATTCATTTCCTTCCTGGATCCCTTGCAGTTTCCCTCCGGAGATGATGTAGTTCCCATCGCTCAGTGACAGCAGATACGAACGCCATGCTTTATTGGTGAGATTCTCTGCGATGTTGCTGACCAGTTTTGCAATTGCAGCGGAGATCACCTTGTCGTTCAAAGTTGCATCATAATCCGCTGTCTCACCGACTCCAAGGACCGTACCTGCTTCAGAGAATGCTTCGCCGGATCCTTCTTCGGAATATATGATGATTCCCGTTTTCACTTCCACAAGACGCACGTTCACTTTTGCATAGGCCGTCTGTTTTTTGGAACGGCTGAACACGCCCACATCACTTGTTGCTTTTCTTCCGAATTCCGTCACCGAACCGAGGATCAGATAATCCGCCGGGATTCCGGCCTCGGAAATTTTGGACAGCTCCTTTTCCTTATTGAGAAAATCCAGATCGGCACGCTCAATCAAAACAAATTTATTTGTCGCCGCCAGTTTTCCGGAAAATATATCCATCGCCTGTTTGCCAAGACGATCCTCGGTCTTATCATAAAAGAATCCCTGTCCGTATTTTGTTTCATTGGTAAAGCGTGCAATGGCAACTTTTCGTTTCAGGGAATGGTCTTCGGCATTTACGGCAGGGGTGATTGCTTTTTTCTGCGGGATGTTCCGCGCTTCGGGCGGACGCACCGTGGAACAGGACGTCAGCAACCCAAGGCTGAGCAGTGCCGGCAGGATATGTTTCAAATTCATTTCTTCCTCCTAATCAGACAGTAAGGTATGTTTTTGTTGTCAATTTTTTGTTACGGCGTAATGTAGAACTATTTGCGATTGCAGGCAATAACGTATATACGTGATGCCTTAATTTTCCCTTGGATCAACATACTTTAATGAATTACCCTGTTGCACCGTCGGTAGTGCCACCACGGAGGGACGGCTTTACCAAACGAACATTATGAATTCAGAATTGATGTTCCAACCCGGAGAGCAGTATTTCGGAAGGAGATTAAAAGAAACCGCCGCTCTATCATGATAGAGCGGCGGTTTATGGGGATGGGAAACGACGTAATCACTGTGGGCATATTTCCGGAATTGATCTCACACATGTCTTCGGCATTGCATTGCATCAAATTCGCGCTTGGTCAGTTTACCGAAATATTTTCCGAAGTATATACTCCTGCCAGATTTGTTTTAGCTGATATCTTTCGGACCCAATCCTCTCAACATATTCCCTCCATTTTCTTTATACCAACGTTTGTATTCCAGCATCGTCATTCCCGTATTTCTTTTGAATACTTTCGCGCCTGTATCCTCTCGGTAACCGTATTCATAACAGACGAAAAAACAGGGATGGTCAGCCATCACCAGCAGATCTTTCATTGCCTGTATCTTCCGCTGGACAATATAATCCGCCAGCGGTATCCGTTCTTTGCGCAGGAACGATTTCCGGAGTGTGTCGTACGAGAGATGCAGCGGCGCGGAGACGCTGTGGATCGTCTTCACCTCTTTAATGTGCTGCTCCACAAACCATTTGATCTCGTCTGTGTTGATGTTCATAACCGATACTCCTTTCTATTGTTGTTGGTAAATTCGTTTTCTTAAATATAAAATCAGACAACTCTGTCCGCAATCACGTGTTCTCGTACTTCTGCAAAATAAGTATTGCTTAAAATGGTTGGCAAAATTGACCTCGCGTACATCAGGATGGGTTTGTTTAAATCGGGGACGCCGCTCTTGCGAACGGCGCCGTAGTGCAGAATAATGCTGTGGTATGAAAATTAATTCAATTTGTTTTTCTTCCGAAATTCACGCATCGTCATCCCTGTCACTTTCTTGAACACTTTCGATCCGGTATCCTCACGGAATCCGAATTCAAAACAGACACAAAAACACGGCTGATTTTCGATCAACAGAAGTTCTTTCATTGCCTGCACTTTCTGAAGATTGATATAATCCGCCAGGGACATCTGTTCTTCTTTAATGAATGATTTGCGCAGTGTGTGATAGGATACTTGAAGACGGGAAGAAATGCTGTATATGGATTTGATCTCTTTCAGATTCTGATCAATATACTGTTTGATCTCGCGGGTGTTGATGATCATGAAACTCTTTATCCTTTCAATCTGAGTAGGAATTGATGAGGATAATATATCATAGCGGTAATATCTGCGCAATCACGTGAATACGTACTTTTTAAAGGACCTGCCTGTCTTGTAAAAGATCAAAAAAATAAAAAGGAATGTTTTGGTCCCGACAAATGCGGTAGAAGGATGGTTGAATAGCGGAATATTACAGGTTTTCGGGAACAGAGAACCGCGTACGGACATCTTCTCCCACCCGGGTAGGTCGGCCGGTGCTGCGGTCCAACGGACACCAGAGCGTTCGCGCGCGGGCAAGAACTTTTTTATCGTTCGTCCTGAAGATCTCTGTATGCCGTTCAAAATAATTTTTCACCGTTGTTCCCACCCATGTACGCGCGGTGATGGAATCGCCGAGTTTTATGGAAGCAAGATAATCGATCTCATGACGCACCACCACCCAGATCACGGTAGTATATTGTTCTTCAGTCGCCGCTGAAGTCCAATGCGCAACCGCCGCTTCCTGCACCCAGCGAAGATAGACGGTGTTGTTCACGTGACCGAGCTGATCGATATCACTCTGTTCAATGGTGAGGGGAAGGTTAAATCGTTCAATGGAGGGATCGATCGTCTGCTGCATAAGAATTATCTGGAAGGAAAGGAGATCACCGCCGGAAATCGGTCGGCTTTTCAAGTTCGTGAATGGCATCGGTGATGTCGTCTGTCTTTTTAGCGAGGATCGCCATTGCGTCGAGCAGTCCTCTATTATAGAAGTACGCGCCGAACTCATCCGCAAAGAACTGAAGGAGGAATTCCGCGTCGAACTGCCCGATCTCCTGCTGCAGTTCTTCCGCAAAATACTGACGGATCCGTTTGACGATCACTTCCTTTTCCTGTTTGGCAAAAGTGATGGTCTCAGTTTTTCGTTTCATTTGTTATACTCCGTAATGGCATCCTGAAGGATCGTTTGCTGGAGCAGGTGCGGTATCCATGCGATGGAAAAACATGCCGCCCCGGCAATGAAATAATTCTTCCCGCGGTTGATATCTTTGGAAGCACCGCTCAGCACCAGCAGTGTACCGACTCCGCCGGCACCGTACGTATAATAATTCAGCGTCTCATATTCATCAAGCATCTGCATGCTGCGCACATTATCCGCAAGCAGTTCGCGGAGATTGTCGTAATCCACATCCAGCACGTTGTATCCGCTCTTGCTCACATACTCCGCGGAAGCGGCCGTCTTCAGTACCGGCAAAATGTTCTGTGCGGTGACCGGATTGAATTCTGTGGACCAACTCACCGACGAATAGAGGTCCACTTTTCCCGTCGTCGTCTTTTTTAGAAAGATGAAATTATCTTTGTCCAACAGATCGCCCGTAAAACGCTTCCGGAAATATCCGTCCGCTGTCTGATAGCCTTGAACGTCCGTCAGTTCGATCCGCAACGTTGTGTCGATGGTCAAAAACGGCGACTTCGTCAATGGATTGCGAAGTTCCACAATGCCGAATTTCTTCGTGCCGTTATTCATCAGCACATGATCGAGGGACTGCGCTTTCACTGCAACCGGTCCGCAGACGAAAAGAAGAATTGCGGTAATTCCGAATACTGTTTTCATATCAACAGACGATAAGTAAAGTGGAATTGTGCAAAATATGCGGAATTGTATTATGCGTTGATCCATTCTTCATGAATATCCTAAATGCCAGAATGAAAATCAAAACGGCGCAGCTCCGGCGATCGTAAATCCTTTTTGCGCCAAAAGACGGCTCACCCTGTCCGCATCATACACCGTCCATCCGATGCTCACTCTTTTTCCCCGTATCTTCAGAAAGAATATCCTGTCCCTGCCCGGACGCGCGACATCACACGGGAACCACGTGAAGAGATCACCCGTTCCCCAAACACGCCACTTCCCGTTGGAGATCGTTGCAGGTTCAAGAGAAATAGATTCGACTTCGCTGAACATCACCGTTTTTGTTCCGCCCATTGGAAAGTAATACAAATTGAAACGGATCGAATCCGAAAATATTTCAACAAGCGGATCTTTATACAAAGGAATTTCTGACATATCGGAATTTGATCAGAACATCGGTTGAAGATTGTGGACGATTCTGCAACAGTAAATTCCAGATTGTTCTTTGCAATATCAACAATAAAAAAGCCGAGGAAATCCCCGGCTCGCTTGATAATGGTAATTTTCAATTTTCGTAACTACTCAGCAAGCTTCTATTTTCGTTAGCAATTCGCCACGAAGACACTAAAAACACAAAATCCCACAAAGGATAAATGAAAAATTAGTGGATTGTATTTTTCTTGCAAATTTTGTGTCTTCGTGCATTAGTGGCAGAGATCGAAAGTGTTTTGTCCAATACACTGAGCATTTACCAATTTTCCACTGTCAATTTTCAATTGTTTTTAGACAGCCGGTTCCTGCTGACTGATACAGTGCAGTGTTCCAAGTCCCCACACAAGATCCACGCATTCGATACCGATCACTGCGCGGCCAGGGAACTGCGCCTGGATGATGTTGAGCGCCTTCAGATCGTTCGGATGATTGAAGACCGGAACAATGACGAATCCGTTGCCGATCAAAAAGTTCGCATAACTTGCAGGGAGTCTCTGTCCGTCGTACGCTATATGACCGGGCATCGGCAGTTCGATGATGTTGAACGGTGTATTATCCTGATCCGTCAGCGTGTGCAGCAGTTTCAGATTTTCCTGCAGGATCTCATAATTTTCATCCTGCGGATCTTCTTCCACACAGGTAACGATCGTCGTCGGATTCACAAAGCGTGACAAATCGTCGATGTGTCCGTCCGTATCGTCGCCGACAATCCCGTCGTTCAGCCAGAGAATCTTTTCCTGTCCGTAATATTCTTTCAGATACGTTTCGATCTGTTCCTGATTCAAGTTCGGATTTCTGTTCTCGTTCAGCAGACAAGCTTTCGTGGTGAGCAGACATCCTTTCCCGTTCACTTCAATGGAGCCTCCCTCCATCACAATGCCGGGATAGAAGACGGGAACCTTATAATGTTCGGCGATCTTCGTTGGCACGATATCATCCAGATCGAACGGCGGATATTTCCCTCCCCACGCGTTGTAGCCCCAATCCACTATCGCAAGCTTCTGTTCTGCATTCGGATTTACAACAAAAGCCGGACCGTGATCGCGACACCATGCATCATTTGTTGGAATGCGGTAGAGTGTAAAACGATCTTCGGGAACACCGGCGAGCGTCAGACGTGATGTCACATCCTCGAACATCTCCTCATCTTTCACATTAATATTCACATGCTGAAAGCGTGCGATGGTCTTGACGATATTTGTGTAGACGTGCGGTACCGGTTCAAATTTATCGGGCCAGGATTCGAGTTTGTGCGCCCAGCTGAGCCATGTTGCTTTTTGCTGTTCCCACTCTGCGGGGAAACGGTAACCGAGTTGTTTTGGTGTCTTCATGTCAATGATCAATCAACAATGAACAATTATCATTTGATAACTGTTACGTCGACTGAATGCGTGTGGTTTTTAAAATGGAGTATAGTATTTTTGACAGTTCATCAGTCTCCTGATGAAGCGCTTCGTGTGTATTTGAATCAATCAGATTCGTTTCTTTCAGCAGATCGAGCCAATACTTTGTTTCCAGCGACTCTTTGTACGAGATGGACATTTTAGCCGAGAAGTCCGCTTTTGATATGCCGCCGTTCGCTTCTATGATATTGGCTCCAATCGACGTGCCGCATCGAAGGAGTTGTTTCGACAGAACATATTCTCTTTTCTCTTCCGTCAATTGCCTTGACAACTTCACAATCTTCACAGCTAATGCGAACGCTTTTTTATACAACACTTCATCTTTCGTCAGCACTCAACACCTTGCTCATTGTTCATTGATAATTGTTAATTGTCAATAAATCTTTTGGTGATGTCTGAGTACGCATCGATACGTCTGTCGCGAAGGAATGGCCAGTGAATACGCGTGCTGTTGGCTCTGGCAAGATCCACCGTCACCACATTCACTTCCTCTTTGTCGTGCGATGCTTTGAAGAGGATCTCTCCCTGATTCCCCGCTATAAACGAACCGCCCCAGAATGTCTGATTCCCTTCATGTCCCACACGGTTGACGGAAACAACGGGAATGCCGTTCGCTACTGCATGTGAGCGCTGGATGGTTTCCCACGCATCGTGCTGCATGTTGTTGATCTTCGGATCTTCGCCGTCCGCCCAGCCGATGGCCGTAGGATAGAAGAGAATTTCCGCTCCGGTCAGCGCCGTGAGACGCGCCGCTTCGGGATACCACTGATCCCAGCAGATGAGTACGCCGAGTCTGCCGAATTTTGTAGCGAAGGATTTGAATCCGAGATCGCCGGGAGTGAAATAGAATTTTTCATAATACGCCGGATCATCCGGAATATGCATCTTGCGGTACTTGCCGAGATACGTTCCGTCCGCATCGATCACGGCGGTGGTATTGTGGTACACTCCTTCGGCTCGTTTTTCGAACAGCGATGCAATAATTACCACGCCGAGTTCTTTCGCAAGCGGCTGAAGCATATCGGTGGATTTTCCCGGGATCGGTTCCGCCAATTGGAACGGCGCGTAATCCTCTTTGTCGCAGAAATATAATGACGAGAACAATTCCTGCAGGCAGACGATGTTCGCCCCTTTGTTTGCCGCTTCACGGATGCCGTCCGTTGCTTTTTTCATGTTGGCGGAAAAATCCGACGAACAGGAATTCTGCACTAAGCCGATGGAAACGTTACGTGATTGCATGGTTTTCCTCATCCAATTCAATTTTAACGGCATAAGATACTGAATTTATTCAACTTTTTCTAATGAATGCACTGTTAAGCGGTTCGTCGTTGTATTGTTTCAAAATCGTCATGTTGTTTTCTTAATGATTCTTTTCACAAAATGTCCACTCAAATATCGGCCCATCAACCGACCAATTGGTCTCTGTTGTACAAAATTATACGCGTTCACGTGATGGTGTGGTCAAGCGAATTAGGTTAGATTAAAGAGTCATACAGATCGACCTGCATATATGAAATCTATCGCTGAGCTCGATAATCGTCCCCCGCCTCTCCAACGCGAATGTTTGCTCCCGATTGAAAATCTCTATTTCATTTTTCTGCATCTTATCTGCTTCTCGTCATTGATTCATCGGTTTCTTCGTCGAAAAGACTTACACCATCTCTCTTTTTTCTTCGTAATAATTCTTTCATTCTCTTCAATACCAAGATGCATTGATCTTGGCAATCATTTTTCCTCCCTGCAGGGGAAATCCATCGACACTGAATATATATCGTTATCATTAACAGTAGACGAGTACTTTACAGGATTTACGTGATGATATTCTTACAACCTCTTTTCCCCAAAATTATTATTATTGAAAATAATTATGACCGCAAAATATCTTTCTCTCGTTTTCTGTATTGTGACACTTTCATTCAGCCAACAATCTCTCTTAAGCAAATATGCTTCTGAATTGGCAGCATTGCCGCACCACGGCATTACTGTCGACCAAACCACTCCGAACAGAATTATTCTTCGACAAAACAACAGCATCATCTCCGTTAAGAATATTCTTCCGACGGAGACTCCTCGGATAGGCGGCGCCAATCTCACCATCTCTCCAAGCGATATGGATACCATGTTGTTCTATTCCAAATATCGCTTTATGGCTGAACTGCCGTTGGGGGATTATTATGTGCCAAATATCTATACAGTATTTGATGCGAATAAAAATGGCCGTAATGAGATTTATGGTAATAGAATGAGACGTACAGTCGGAGATCCGTTCTCTTTTGAAGGATTGGCTGGATATGAATATGGAACGGATTCAATATTTAAATCAATACTATTTATTCCAGACAGTATTGGTGGTCCTTCTGCTTTTGGAGATGTTGACGGAGACAACTTAATTGATCTTGCAGTTTTCAAAGTGGGACCACAATACAATTTCAATTATCTCTATACACAATCGACTCAAACCTCTTACCCTATTACCGTTAAAACTCAGTATGATACATTAGCACATCAACTTGGTGCACAAATGCGTTCATTTATTGATATCGACGGTGACGAGAAAGACGAGACTGTGTACAAAGTAGTTGGCTCGAATGTCGAGGAATTATCGGGGTTTCCTACGGTGATTGACCGGTATGATACTGTGAGCAAAACATTCAAACACTGGTATTATGTCAATATCAAAGATCCCGGGGAAGTTCTTACATATACAAAAGGCCTTTCCTTCGGGGATTTCGACGGTGACGGGAAGGCAAATATCGGCACCGGCAGCGAGAACGGATATGCCTATACGCATGAGTATCAGGGGAACGATCTGTTTACCACAAAAATGATCGCTCAGCTTCCGACCAAGAACCTCTATCTCACCTGCGTTACTAACGACTTCAACAAGAACGGCAAACCGGAGGTATGGTTCGGAGGGGACACCTTCATCAATGATACAGCTGTCACTCGTCTCTTTGCGTTTGAAAGTGTGGGAGACGATCAGTATCAGCAGGTGTATCAGATTGATATCATCGGAATGTTCTCTTTCATTGGTTTTGGCATGCACTCACGGGATATGGACAATGATGGGAAAGATGAACTCTTTGTTCATTTGGCTCAGCGCATTCTTATCTTCAAAAGTAATGCTCAATCGGGGATGAATCTTTGGTATGTGAAAATTAATGAACTGGCTGCCGCGGGACAAAACAGTGTTATTTATTCTTCCGATGCTGCCGATCTGGATGGTGACGGTCAAAAAGAAATCATTCTTGAAACGGATTACGATCCGGTTGGATTTGGTATCAAAAAATTCACAACAATCTTTAAGAGAACTGGTGTTACTGAGGTAAAGAATAAGCCGACAGGTCCTTCAGGATATCAGTTTTCTCAAAATTATCCGAATCCATTCAACAATCAAACCAATATCAGTTTTGCCATACCAAAAGAACAACATGTAGCTGTCACAATTTTTAACTCTTTGGGAAAAGAGATTGTAATATTATTGAATAGTACGGTGCAATCCGGAGCGCACACAATACCATGGACGGGTAAATCATCCAGCGGGGAAATGATCACTTCCGGAATATATTTTATAGTCATTGAAACAAACGAATTTAAGAAAACTATTAAAGCTATATATATCAAATAAAGGAATTTTATGAAAAACATATTTGGAACATTGTTTATGATGGCAAACATGCTCTTTTCGCAATCATGGACGAGCGGAGTTAATCTAAGTCTTACAATTGGTTATAATCAAACAATTAGCTCATCTTCCGACAGAAATGGAATTCACGTCATTTATTACGCAAACGGTACTTTAAAATATGGAAGAGTTAATTCGGCGGGTTCTGCTGTCGTATCTGATGTTACCATTGCTACAGGAATCGGGGGATATGCGGCTATTACAACATATGCTGATAAAATTTATGTTGTCTATGAAAAAAACACAGATGTGTATATTGCAAAAAGCACTGATGGGGGATCTAATTGGTCAAACCCAATAACCCAGTATACACGTGCAAATTCATTCACAAGCATGGCAACAGTGGCAGACGATAAAGGTGTTCATGTAGCTTGGTCAGAAACTGGATCGAGCGGTAATGAAGCATATTATTTATTGGCAAAAGTTGGAGCATTTCCTTCTTGGGATTATTTTAAGGAGGTCAGCGATTATGGAACACTATCAGGGACCAAAGCGAGCGTTGACGTATCTGCGAATGAAGTCCATGTTACATATGAAGAAATGTCGGGCCATGCATACACACGTGATTTTCATATCACAGAATCCAGCCCTTACTGGGAAAATCCAATTACGTTGCAATCTTATCCCGTTGGTTTTGCCAAGGACAACAAAACGATGGTTGTTGGTAACACTGTTCATGTGGTTTGTTTAGAACAGTACTATATTGATATGTCAACAATTACCCAGGTGCGACATTATGTTCGAGACGTTAATGCAACAACATTTTCAGTATCTACGTTGTCGGATCCATATCATTATACTTCAGATTTGAGTTTAGTAAAGACGGTCAGCGGTGATATTCATTTATTTTATAAGAAAGCCGATCAAAACAATACACACGTAAAATATAATGGTTCTACATGGAGCACGGTAACAAATGGTTTAATTTGGAGCACCTTAAACCATTTGTCTTATGCCGGAAACGATTTGTTTTTACTCCAAGAAAATCATGCACAATCAGATAAACTGGATTTATATCAATACGATGACATTCCCACCGCCCCGACCGGAATGGCTATCGGCTCACAAAATCAGGTCACTGTCAATTGGAACTGGAATCCCGAACCCGATGTCAATAGTTACGAGGTGTGGAGAAAGTATTCTCGGAGCAGATTCGATCAGCAGGATTGGACCCTAAAATCGACGCAGACATCAAACAGCTGGACCGATCCTGATTTTCAGTTGAATTCGGTAGGGAACACGTATACCGTCTATTACAAAACACGATCAAAGGATAATACGAATCAGTATTCCTCATTTAGCTCAGAAGCGTCCACTTCGGCTGTGATGATCTTCAGCAAAAAGGGAAGTCTGGTCGGCGATATGACAACTCCTGAGAAGTATTCTTTACAACAGAATTATCCGAATCCTTTTAATCCTTCCACAACAATTTCGTTTGCCTTGCCTGAGGCGGGCGATACAAAACTTGCGGTCTATGATGAACTGGGAAGAGAAGTTGGTGTTTTGTTTGAGGGTTATTTGTCTGCGGGAACTTTTGATGCAAAATTCGATGCAGCAAAGCTCTCCAGCGGAATGTATATCTATAAATTGACTTCCAGTCACTTCTCCGAAGTAAAACGAATGCTCTTGGTAAAATAACATTCGAAACATGTTTAAAACAATGCGGCCGCACGGAAGATCGCTTCCTGTGCGGCTGTTTTTTAAACTAGTGCCACTTCAATTAAGTTAGCTTGTGTTTTTCGGTCATGCTTCGGCGCGATGTCGCCGAACTGTTCATCCTGAGCAAATGCCGATGTTGTTTATCGGCATG
>CAIVNT010000198.1 GCA_903907305.1 uncultured Ignavibacteriota bacterium | reverse complement strand
GCGACAAGCGTTATTCTGAACATGCGATGAAACATCTCCATTCGTGGTTCGTGAGCGACGCAACAAGAATGAATCCGAATCTGTTATATGCGCAGGCGATCAAAGGGAGATTCACCGGCAGAGGGATCGGGATCATTGATACGATCCATCTTGTTGAGGTCGCACAATCCATCATTGTTCTTAATGAAGCTGGACTGATCGAACCGAATGAATTCGCTGCGATCAAAGAATGGTTCAAAGAATATCTGCACTGGATGATGACCCATCAATACGGTAAAGATGAAATGAATTCGAAGAATAATCACGGCACGTGCTGGGTAATGCAGGTGTCGATCTTTGCAAAACTGATTGGTGATGAACAGACTATGGATCTCTGCCGGAACCGTTTCAAAGAAATCCTACTTTCGGAGCAGATGGCAATGGACGGCAGTTATCCGCTTGAGCTGAAAAGGACAAAGCCGTATAATTATTCTCTGTTCAATCTTGATGCTATGTCGGCCATTTGTAAGATACTCTCCACAGAGAACGATGATCTGTTCCAATACGCTTTGCCGGACGGAAGAGGGATAAAAAAAGGAGTCGCTTTCATGTCTCCCTTCATCGCTGATAAATCGGCATGGAAATATCCTGCCGATGTGATGTTCTTTGAGTTTTATCCTGTTCGTCAGCCGTCACTGCTGTTTGCCGGGATTGCATTTCATGAATCTCAATACATTGATCTATGGAAACGTTTGAATGCGGACCCGACAAATGAAGAAGTGATCCGGAATTTCCCGATCCGTCAGCCGGTCCTTTGGGTGAAATGAAATAAGTGCTACCGTGAGAAGTTCTTTGGGAACGTAAAAGTGAAATACTATTTATCAATGAAGGAGCAAATGTCATGAAACGACGTGAATTTATCAAGGCTGCCGGTGTAATCGGTGCGGGAAGCGCGGCTGCATACAGCTTCCCGTTCGGGAATGAATTCCTGAACAATGCACTCAGGTCCGGGAAGAAGCCGAATATTGTATTCATCCTTGCGGATGATTATGGTATCGGTGAAACAAGCTGCTACGGTGCGGATAATTACAAAACACCGAATATCGATAAACTGGCGCAGGGCGGTGTACGGTTCACACATGCATACACTCCTTCGCTGTGCGGACCTTCCAGAGCATGCATTCTTACTGGACGGTATGCATTTCACACCGGAGCAACGAATCAGGATGCGACCGGCGAATTCTCACCGGAGGTGGAAATAATGATCCCGAGAGTCCTGAAGCAAGCCGGGTATGTCTCGACCGTTGTCGGAAAGTGGGGACAATTGCCGCTTGGTCCGGCAGAATTCGGCTTCGATGATTATCTTAAATTCAGCGGGAGCGGAGTCTATTGGAACACTCAGGAGAAAGGGAAGACGTATGAAGTAAACGGTAAAGATGTGAAACTTCTTGATCATGAATATCTGCCCGATGTGATGCATAATCATTTGGTGAACTTCATTAATGAACATAAAGATGTACCGTTCTACGCATATTATTCGATGTCGCATATCCATGGAGAGATCCTGCCAACACCGGATAGTGCTCCTGGGAGCGAGAACATCTATGCCGAAAATATCACGTATATGGATAAGCTGATCGGTAAACTGATCGCCGAACTCGACCGTCTGAAATTGCGTGAGAATACGCTCATCGTCTTCTTCGGAGACAACGGCACGGCGAACGGTAAGGCAGACAAAGCAACGATCGGCGGACGTCGCCTGGACGGAGCGAAAGGATCGATGCAGGAAGGGGGAAGTGTGGAACCGCTCATCATCAACTGGCCCGGTGTAACACCTGCGGGAAAGGTCTCCGATGTGATGATCGATTCGACGGATTTTCTCCCTACATTCGCAGAGCTCGTCGGAGCTGAACTGCCCAAGAAGAATTTTTATGACGGTCAGAGTTTTGCGCCAATGGTGCGCGGAGAGAAAGGAAATCCGCGTGAATGGGCTTACATTCAGCTCGCAGGTAAGTGGTATGTGCGGGAAAAAAGCTGGAAGTTGAATCAGGACGGTGAATTATTCGATATGAGCAACGCACCGTTCGAGGAGAAAAAGGTTGATGCGTCCAGTACTGATCCTTTGGCAATTGATGCACGTAAACGGCTGCAGGCAGCTCTCGATAAGCTGAATCCCGCCGGAGGTATTCTGGATGATGGTGACGGCACCGGACGGCATGCAAATAAGAAAAAGAAGAAGAAGAAAGAATAGCAGAATTTAATTGTCCTACTTAACTCAGACGATTTGGTTCCGGAGCCAAAATATCCGGTAACATTGCAACAATACTGAACTGTCATACACGATCCCCGGTAAATCCGGGGATTGTTGTTTCTGTTGGAAGATGGTGTTGGGATTGATGAAGGTTATAGACCCAGCAGACTTTCATCGAACTTAGCGGTGAGTTTTACAAAGGGGCCTTTGGACCATACTGTATAATCGACAAGATCCTGTTCTTTGTATCCCTTGAAGTTATAGCCAACGAAAAGACGGATATTGTCCATTATCGTATAGCCCGCATCGACACTGTATCCGGAGAGCGCATCATTCGCTTCAACTTGATGGAGCAGACGATATTCGCCGCCGATCACGACCGATGCTGTTACATCATATTCACTCCTCAACAGGAAAAAGTTCGTGTTGGAGGTCGCTGTAAATACCGGCGACCGTTCGGTGGAATGTTTGAATGCGGCTTTGAAACCGAATTCAAGTTTTTTGATCGGTTCAATAAACGCATGGATCGAATAGATCGATGACGTATAATCTATGAACGGTTCCAAGTAATGATTATTATCCCCCTTGCTTTGATATTTGGCAAGGAGATTGAACCAATCCGTTTCAACAGGACGGTATGCCGCTCCGATGATCAGATCGCTCAAGTCACGATATGTTGAGTTCTTATTGGATGTCTCATTCGATGCCCGATATTTTGCGATCACACTCAGATCTTCGCGTAACCGGTAGTCACCGGCCAAACCAATATTCAATCTATCCGCAAGGGAACTTGCTCCCCATTCCAATTTTGTGCTCACTTTCAGTGGAGTTGTTTTTGGCAGATATTCTACACCCATCGAATATGCAGAATGATCCTGAGTTTGAGCTTCGCCGATACGCTGACCGAGTGACCGTGTCCGTTCATACCCAAGCATTGTTGTGACCTCTTCCGTAACGGATATTTTATTGTTTAATCCGATACTGATCATATTGCGGTATGCTCCGATAGAATTTCCGATCTCATATTTAGCAAAGGCGTTCGTTCCTTCAATCACCTCGGAAGAAAGACCAAAAGTGGAGAGAGAGCCGCCGTTCTCAAAGAATTTTTCCTGAGCGCTGAGTGAAACATTCTTCAGTACGGCATAATCGGCAGTGAGAGATGTCGCATTCGGTCTCGTGAGATCATCATTCGCTCCGATATTACGGTCATGACTTGCAGCCATCTTTAATGATGAACTTGCAGAGTATGCTGCCTGGCCTGAAAGAACGGTGGCATGAGTCTTCAAATCGGGGCGCATCGTGTCCGGATGAGCTCCTTCATACTGGACATCTTCTATCCGTATGGATCCGGTGAGG
>CAIVNT010000197.1 GCA_903907305.1 uncultured Ignavibacteriota bacterium | reverse complement strand
TGTACTCAGGTGTGAATGCTTCCATCGTTTCACCGAGCTGTTCCAATACCGCACGGTGATTGGTTGCATGGATCGATTCCGATTTTGAGGCAGCCTCGAATAATACAGCGATCTTCGTAAACCCTTCGTCTTTCGCTTTCTTTGCATATGCGGCATACTTTGCACTTGCCGTTGTCTCGCCTTTGATGGCGGCTTTTATGTTCGTGATCGTTTTGGACTGCTCCTTAGCATTCGCCGTAAAGCTGAAAGCACACAGTGCGATCAAAGCATAGAATAATGAACGTGATCTCATAGAAGGAACCTTTCTTTAGAATGGATGATGGTTGTTGTCGTTGTTATCGCAGAAATCGACTAAAATGATGTACAAATATACGTTTGCACACCTTAAACCATTCTAAAGTGATGCTTAAAATTCGCTTAAAACAGGTTGGACGATCAGGGGAATGATATTGTGAATGTGGTACCGGCGGCGGGAGTGCTGAGAACGGATAATGTGCAGTGCTGTAAATCGATCAATCGTTTTACAATGGCAAGACCAATACCTTTTCCCTGGATATTGGAAGCACGTGATTCGTCCACACGGTAGAATCGGTCGAAGATCTTCGCTATTTGTTCATCTGAGATTCCAATACCATTATCCTTAATTGAACATGTAACGGCACCCGACCGAATCTCAACTGCAATACTCACTGATTGCCCTTCAGGCGAATATTTGACGGCGTTCGAAAGGATATTCTCAATAATAATTGCAGTCATTGTGAAATCTGCTTTTACAAAGTACTGGTTCTCAGGAGTGAAGTGGAATGAAATATTTTTTTCATCAGCAGTCGGCGTTAACCGTCTGAGACAATCGGTGATGACCGTGTTCAATTCAAAATTCGTCACCATTGGTGTAATAGAACCGCTTTCATACCGTGCGAGTTCCAACAAGTGATCAACTAATTGCGACATCCTGTCCACTTCGTACACCACGTCGCGGATCTTCTCAACATACTGTTCCGGCTCCCTCGGTTTGCGAACGAGCACTTCAAGCGTTCCTTTCATCACTGCAAGAGGTGTTCTCAGTTCATGGGATGCATCGGCGGTGAATTGTTTTTCCCTCATCACAACATCCCGAAGACGATCGAGCAGATTATTGATCGTCTGTGTCAGTGTGAATATTTCATCTTTATTTTGAGGCAGTGTGATCCGTTCCTCCAGATTCTCATTCGTGATCCGCTCTGCCGTTGCGATCACCGCACCGATCGGAGCGATGGATCTTCCGGCGATGAACCGTGAGAGGAAAAACAGCACCAACAGGACGATCGGATAACCGACAAGAAGTGTTTGCCGGAGATTCTTCAGAACAATGATCGATTCCTGTAAGGGTATGGCGATGATAAGATATGCAAGTGTCTTCCCGGTGGGATTTTGTATGGGAGTCTGCATTTGCCGGATCGGTGCTCCCGATAAGAGTGTGTCAAAGTTCTTCTTTCCCCGTTTCAAATCGCTGAACGTCAGGGAGACATCGCGTAAATTCGGAGTTTTCCGCATTACATTTCCGAAAGAATCAACGATCGCGACAAACGTAGGATTGACCTCAATAAGTCCGTGTTCCTTTTCACTCCACTCATTCGGATTAGCATACACGATCGTATTATCCAGCACAACGATGCTTGAATAGACCTCCTGCAATTCCGCATCAAGGTCAGTATCCAGATGATCGTAGACGGTCTGAAAGATGACCAAATAGATCAATATAAACAGTACTGCTATCAGCAATGCGGTCACTGCGATGTAGTTGAATGCTATCCTGTTTCGGAAACTGAGATATTTCATGGTTCCCGCACAATATATCCGACACCGCGAACGGTTTGAATATACCCTTTCTCTTCCCCTGCGGTCAGCTTTTTCCGCAGTGCGTTGATGTAGACATCGATCACGGAAGTGTCGGCATCGAAGTGGATATCCCACACGTGTTCGATGATACGGGTACGGGTGCAGACTTTGTTCTTATTCCGAAGGAGGAATTCCAGGAGTGCAAATTCTTTTTGTGTGAAGGGTATTTCAATATTATTCTTACGGACAATATGAGTGTTGATATCCAATTCAATATCGCCGACGGACAGTAAGGTTGTTTCAGCATTTTCTGTACGCAATTGCACACGGATACGGGCGAGCAGTTCTTCGAACGCAAACGGTTTCCGGATATAATCGTTTGCCCCTGCTTCAAGTCCAAAAATAGTATCACTGACGGTATCTTTTGCTGTGAGGAAAATGATCGGGACGGCTGTATTGACTTTACGAATGTTCCGGCACACTTCGATGCCGCTGATACCGGGAAGCATCCAATCCAAAAGGATGATATCATATTCATTCTGCCGCGACAATTCCAACCCGGAGTTTCCGTCCAGTGCAATATCTACTGCAAATCCCTCCTCTTTCAATCCATCACGGAGAAATTTACCGATTCCCTTTTCATCTTCGACGATAAGAATTCTCATACGGTGTTAATCATTATCCTTCGGTTCTTTTTCCGTTGTGGTAGTTGAATCGGACTCAGTTGATCCAAAACCAAGATTCAACTGTACGCCTGCAGCATGTTTATAGACCAGTTCGCCTCCGTAAAATCCAGTCCTGGCAACGGAAAGGACGGCACACAGAAAGAGAACATAGGCGGCTGTCCGGTAGATCCCGGAATATTTTTTGAAAACAACGATCATAACGCGGACCGCCGCAGCAATTCCGGCAAGCCATAAGGTAAGTTCGGCTGCTCCTTCATGTGATTCCAACGCGAGTTTCAATGCGCCGATTTCCGTGATACCGTCTCCGGCCTGCTCTCCTGTAAGATAAGCGGCAGCGGCTCCCACGGCACCCAAAAGTAGTAAATAAAATCCCGCAGTGCTAAAAAATTCTTTCTTGACGAAAAGACCGATCGTTTCAGAGAGAAATCCGACGATAAGCAGTGCAATCGGAAAATGAACAAGCATCGGGTGAATGTGTGATAGATCGGGCATACGGTATTCCTTTCATCATTGGTATGTCCTAAAATACGATCTTGAGTATTAAGAAAGAGTAAAACTTTCCTTAAGATTTGCTTAAAACTTCATTCCGGTACGTACTTCTATTGATGCACCATATTTTAATCGATACCTTTTCATACTCAAAGGAGAAGCATGCACATCCGCTTCACATTCAAAAAAGTGTTCCCTTCCGTGGTGATATATCTATCACTGATCGCAGGAACGATCTTGTTTGATTATTTTCTGCATTGGATCGATCTGGTCTGGATAGGACGATACTTCGGAATACTCGGCACAACAATGATCGGCGTTTCGTTCCTCTATTCCATGAAGAAACGGAAAATGATCACCTTCGGTCACCCGAAAGTGATGCTGCAGTCTCATGAAGTTTTAGGATGGTCCGGAGCGTTGGTGATCATGGTGCACGGCGGGATCCATTTCAATGCGTTGTTACCGTGGTCAGCAATGCTTTCCATGCTGATCGTCGTCGCGAGCGGATTGACAGGAAAATTACTTCTTAAAGAAGCGAAAGAAGAATTAAAGGAGAACGAACAAACACTCCGGTCCCTCGGAACACCGGAAACGGAGATCGAGCAGGAACTTCTTTCGCACTCACTGTTGGTCGACACCATGCAGCAGTGGAGAAAGATCCACATGCCGCTCTCGATAGTCTTCTTCGGACTTGCATCGCTCCATATCATCATCACACTTCTGTTTTGGAGGTGGCATTGAGACGAACGTATCTAACGTTGATCATTACCGTGTCTCTGGGAATCATAGCATCCATTCTCTTTCCGTATTATTCGGTCACTCCGGGAGTGCTGATTGAAGGACATACAGCGCTCAAGAACGATTGTTTTTCCTGTCACACGATAGGGAAAGGATCCCAAAACAATAAATGCATCGTCTGTCATTCGGCGGATAAGATCGGAAAAACAACGGTTGCAGGTATCCCGCTGACTGCAGAGCGGGACAAAAGCATACTCATTCACTCATCTGTACAAGCGATGGAATGTTTTTACTGCCATACCGAACATAACGGAAGATCCAAGCAATCCGCAAATGCAGCGTTCTCCCATTCCATTCTCGATCAGCAAAAACAAGGTCAGTGCGGAGTATGTCACCCTGCGCCGACAACGTATGTGCATACGTTTACCGCGATTCAATGCAGCGAGTGTCACAGCACATCAGCATGGAAAACAGGCAAATTCAATCACTCACTGCTTGGCGCAAAAGTTCAGCAATGTACTGATTGTCACGTGAGAAATATCCCGGTCGATGATCTCCACAAAAGTGTATCGTCAAAACAGCAATGCAGTGCATGCCACTCAACAACCGCATGGAAACCTTCCACCTATGACCATGCTAAATTATTCCGCTTTGATAATAATCACCCCGCGAAGTGCGGTGACTGTCATTCACCTGCGGGCGGATTCAAAACATATTCTTGTTACACATGTCATGAACACAGTGAAGGAAAGATCGCTTCGAAACATCAACAAGAAGGGATTCCGAACTTCTCAAACTGCGTAAAGTGCCATCGGTCAGGGAATGAACATGAAATCATCGGACGTGAAGGCGGAAACGGGGAGAATCAGAATGGTGAACGATCGAATGCAGATGAGAACAAAAAACGGGATGAAAAACAAGATGAAGATTGAAGGAATATCCGTGTTCTATGCTTTTCATTGCGTGTCCGTGGTTTTCTGGTGAATTTTTCTAATACAATAGTCCTAACGGGTGTCCGGACCTACATTTGGTATCCACGCAAATCCAGCGAATCCTTCTGATCCGTGTTCTATAAAAAAATAATGGGCGGACTTGCCCGCCAAACAGCGCGGCGGGTAAACAGTCCGCCACTACATTGATTCTTTTCAAACTCTGTGGTGAATACACCTCGCACGCTGGTCAGAGCAACGCTCGGACCTACATACCATACAACAATCGATTGCCTAATTCTTCGGGGAGTTTGGCGGCATAGATCTTTTCAGCAGCTTTCTGGATATCGTATTCGGAACGGACAAATTCGAATTCCCACATTGTTGAATCGAATATGCCGAATGAGAGCATCGGATTCCCATCACGGGGCTGACCGATGCTTCCGACATTGATGATGAACTGTTCATCGCGAGTGATATATTTCGCACGTCCCCGTTCGGAATAGATCCCCGGCACGTGAGTATGACCGATGAAACAGATCATCTCTTCAACACTTCGTAATGCCTGCGAAGCTTCATCCGGATCGACGATATAATCCCACGCTTCCGGCGCTTCGGGGGAAGAATGAACGAAGAGGATCTTTTCTTTCACGACTGTCAACGGGAGCGTTGCCAGATATGCAGAATTTTCGTCCGTCAGCTGTTCAGCGGTCCAAAATACGGCTCTGCGTGCAATGGCATTGAAATCATATGCCAGTGCGGTATTCAATGCAGCGGCGTCGTGATTGCCGAGCACTACGCTCGAGCAGCGTGTGCGGACGAGTTCCGCACATTCGTTGGGATTGGCACCATAGCCTACGATATCCCCGAGACAGATGATCTCATCGACCTTCTTCTCATCGATAATGGAAAGTGCCTTCTGCAGTGCTTCAAGATTGGAATGGATATCGGAAATGATCGCGTATTTCATAAATGATCTATTTTTGTTCTTCGGTTAATATGACAACATCGGACCGCATCTCACCGCGTGTAACGACCACGGATCTTCCGTCCCGTGTCCATGCAAACGCTGCGATCAGGTCATCGGTAAAGTGCGTTAATTGTTTCTCCGGTCCTCCGTCGATCGACCTGGTGTAGATATTGGATACTCCGTTATTCGTGATCACATAACTGATCTCCCGCGATTTCGGCCGGAATCTAAAGCCGAACGACATATCCTTTGAGATCTCGAACAATTGTTTGGGCGAGCCGCCGGCGAAAGGAATGGAACACATATACCCTTTCCCGTTGACGGAAGAACTAAAGACCACCGTTTGTCCCTCATCGGAAAGGACGGGAGAGTTACCGTTCTCCTTGGTCACATCGATTCTTTCGCCTCCGTCAACTGAGATTTTCATCACCGTGTTTGGTCCGCGAACCCAGGAAGAGAATACGATCCATTTCCCCGATGCATCCACCGATGGACTGTAATCCTCCGCATCTTTGGTAAGTTGTTTCAATCCGATACCGTCCGTACCGATGGTCCAAATATTCGGGATCCCTTTTCGATTGGAACTGAATGTCAGTAATCCTCCGTCCGGAGAGACCGTTAATTGTTGTTCAGCAAATTCATCGTTCGTGATCTGTTTCTGATTCTCTCCATCGAGTCCGATGGACCAAATGTCATATGCTCCTCCCTGACGGGAAGAATAGTAAAGAGTATTATCGGGACCGATGGACAGACCGAGAAGACCATCATCCCGTAGTTTGGTGACCTTCTTTGCACGATTACTCTCGCCGCCGGGGACGTAATATAAATACATCTCCCGTTCTCCCTGCACTGCGCATATCCTTTTCATATCGTCTGTCACGGACGAGCCGCCGTAATCATTCAGATCGTTGGTGATCTTTCTGCTGTCTCCCGAAGGATAAGAGACGAAATAAAGCTGCGCTTGGTTCGTTTTTAGATCCAATCCCTCAATGATCAATCCTTTGCCATTGGAAAGCCACGCTGTTTTCCGAATTACATCCCATTTCTTAGTTGACATCGGCAGCACTTCACCGGTAGCGGCATTCACGCTGATCAGCTCGTGGTGAAAGCCATCCTTCCATAACCCAAGGCCAACTGCAATGATATCCCCTTTCGGCGACCAGGAAGGAGTTCCACCGATCCACTTTTCACCTTTGTAGGAAACAAGATCCTTCTGCTGAGAGCCATCCACAGAGGCGACGACAAGAGCAAAATTTCCTGATTCCATATAGGTACGATTGAACGCGATGCGTGAGCCGTCCGGAGAAAAAGAGATCGGGCTCTGAACATCGGAAATGATCTTCATTGCATTTCCACCCAGCACCGGGATATTATAGAGGGAGATCTTCAACGAACCGGCATCACCTGAACGATAGTAAACAAAATTTCCATCCAGCGAGAAGATCGGATCACCGATGTAAAAATCCTGCGGCTGCTTGATCTGAATATTTGAGGAAGTGGCAAGCTGGCGCACCCATAATGAAAATTTTCCCTTGTCGTATTGCGAGTAGCAGATGTATCGATTGTCCGGGGAGATCGCCGCACTTTGGATATTCCCTGTGGAGGTGATCCGGCTGAACTGGAATGAGGAGAATGCTTTATTCTCTGAAGGAATGTATAAGAACAGTCCGATGATCAATGATGCCGCCAGGAGCACACCTACAGCAGCGTATAATACCATTGGCCTTTTGTTGTTGGACGGAACATCGGAGTTACTGACCTTTGTCTTCTGATCCGTCTGAACCCGGCCCGATTCAAATTTCTGATACTCTCCAGAATATGCCGGACGGTTCACGCGCGAACTCTGTTTCTTCAGCCGGCGTAATTCCCGGATGACATCGCTCATCTGTTGATAACGATCTACAGGATTCTTTTCAAGTGCCGTCTTCAGCAGAAACGACAACTCTGCCGGTGCATCAGGAACGAATTTCTGTATATTCTCCGGATCCTCATTGATTATGGAATACATCATTGCTGCTTCATGCTCACCGCGGAACGGAAGCCGTCCCGACAACATCTCGAAGAACAGAACACCGAAAGAAAAGATATCGGAACGCGGATCGACATCTCCGCCTTGCATCTGTTCAGGCGCCATATACGCAAGCGTTCCGACTGTGCTGGAGGTTCGTGTGAGTTTCAAGGAACCTTTTAGTTTTGCAAGACCAAAATCCATCACCTTGATCTGGTTCTTGGTATTGATCATGATGTTGTCCGCTTTTATATCGCGGTGGACGATTCCCTTCTTATGTGCTTCCTCCAGTGCTTCGGCAATCTGGATCGCATGATCGATCGCCTGATCAATTTTTACCGGTCCGCTCTTGATCGTTTCGCGGATCGTTTTTCCCTCCACATATTCCATCACGATGAACTGCTTCTTGCCCGCCGAAGCGCCAGCGGAGGAAGGGCCGTCCTCTTCACGAACATCGTGGATGACGCAAATGTTCGGATGATTCAATACAGCCGCAGCCTGTGCTTCCTGAAGGAACCGCGTCTGCTCAACCGTTCCCTGCGACATGTGGTGTGGAAGGAATTTCAACGCGACAATGCGCTGAAGCTTATTGTCCTGTGCTTTATAAACAACACCCATACCACCCTCGCCAATGTGCTCAAGGATGGTGTATTGTCCTATGGTTTGACCTATCATTCGTTCACCTTTCGATCCTCTTTAGTTCTTACAAATACGCCTTCAAATTGCACATTGGGATTACCAATCCGAACTTATTCAAGGGACGAGGCATCCCGCTCGAACAGTCGATCTACGATCCTCTACGAGGTCGTAGACCCGTTGGGAGTCTTCGACCAAGGAACTGTCGGATAAACGCTTCGTCCTACATTTCCATCGAGATCTAATTATTGCTGAATTTTTTTCCGTAAGCAGCACAATATCCGAACTGCTTTCACCTCCTGCTACCAAAAGTTTTTTTCCGTCCGGGACGAAGCATCCCGCCAAAAAACTGTAGGGTAAACGCTTCGTCCTATATTTCCATCGAGATCTAATTATTGCTGAATTTTTTTTGTGTCGGTCAGCAGCACAATATCCGAACTGCTTTCACCGCGTGCTACGACGAGTTTTTTTCCCTCGGGTGTCCAGTCAAAATCAAAGATCCTTCCGGAAGTAAACGCCGTCAATTGTTTTTCTTTACCGCCGGCGACCGGAACGGTCCAGATATTAGAGGCGCCGTCCAGAGTGCGGACGAACGCGAAGTTCTTTCCGTCGGGGGTCCACACTGCCGCACTGTTCTGATATTCCTTTTCATATACAATAGTGCCGGTCAGTAAGGACATGACCCCGATCTTCTGTCTCTGCTCTTGATCATAGAAGAAATACGCAACCGATTGACCATCCGGCGACAGTGAAAAATAGGAGATGTGTTTCGCCGATACGGACTGTATGCTGTCGCCATTGATGGTCATTTTCCATAATCCTCCGCCGCTGTCGCCGTATGAGCCGTAATAGATCCATCGTCCATCCGGCGTCACCGTTGGTTCGATATCAAAATTACCGCGGGTCAATTGTTTCAGGCTCGATCCATTGATGTCGCATTTCCAAATGTTGAAGGAGCCGCTTCGGT
>CAIVNT010000196.1 GCA_903907305.1 uncultured Ignavibacteriota bacterium | reverse complement strand
CCCGTGTCCGAATTACCGGGGCAAGATCATTTCGTGTTTTGGTGTCTTTGTGCCTTCGTGGCAGCCCGTGCTAATTGTAACTTGAATATTTACTTTTCACAAAGATTAATTGTTTAACCAAGTTTCTTCCGAAGGATCTCATTTATAACCTTCGGATTCCCCTTTCCCTTCATCACTTTCATCGTTTCGCCGACGAAGAAGCCCATCAGCTTCGCGTCGCCGCCGCGGAAACGGGCGATCTCATTCGGGAATTTGGCGAGGATCGCATCGATCTCCGTTTCGATGGCACCGGTATCCGAGATCTGCACGAGTCCTTTTCTCTCCACGATCGCTTTCGGATGTTCTTTTGTTTTCAGCATATCGTCGAACACTTCTTTCGCGATCTTTCCGCTGATGGTCCCGTCCATGATCAGATTCACCATCGCACCAAGATGTTCGGGGGACACAGAGAAATCAACAATGGTAACTTTCTCGTCATTCATCACTCTCAGCACATCGGTCATCACCCAATTGCTGACCGATTTCACACTCTCATCATTCTTCTTCGAGAGCTGGTTCACAGAAGATTCAAAATAATCCGCAAGTTCCCGTTCCTGCGTCAGAACATCAGCATCATACACCGGAAGTTTATACGATTCCACAAATCTCTTTTTTCGAGCGTTCGGAAGTTCGGGAAGGATCTTTTCAACGGAAGCAATCCACACTTTATCCACAACCACCGGGACAAGATCGGGTTCGGGAAAATACCGGTAATCATGAGCTTCTTCTTTGCTCCGCATGGACGTGGCGATGTTCTTTTCGGCGTTCCATAAAAGTGTCTCCTGCACAACAGCACCGCCATCCTCTATCAGGTCGATCTGCCGCTTGATTTCGTAATCGATCGCACGTTCCACATTACGGAATGAGTTCATATTCTTTAATTCTGCTTTCGTCCCGAGTTTCGTCTCCCCCTTTAACCGGACAGAGACGTTTGCATCACAGCGGAAACTTCCCTCTTCCATATTCCCGTCGCAGATTCCGAGATATTTCACCGTCTGCCAGATGGAAAAGAGATACTTATGCGCTTCTTTGGACGAATGCATCTCCGGCTCGCTGACGATCTCCAGCAGCGGAGTTCCGCAGCGGTTCACATCCACGAGTGTATCCACATCCATATCGTGGATCGATTTGCCGGCATCCTCTTCCATATGGATCCGCGTAATGCCGACGCGTTTTACAGTCCCGTCTTCCTGTTCAATATCCGCATAGCCGTGCTGACAGATCGGCTCTTCATATTGGGAGATCTGGTACCCTTTGGGTAGATCGGGATAGAAATAATTCTTTCGTGCGAAGATGGATGTAGGAGTGATGGAACAATGCGTAGCAAGGCCTAGCCGGATCGCAAATTCCACAACTTGTTTATTCAACACTGGGAGAACGCCAGGCATGCCGAGACAGACGGGACAAACGTTGGAGTTCGGCGCGCTGCCGAATTGTGTGGAGCAACCGCAGAAGATCTTGGACTTGGTGGAGAGTTGTGCGTGGACCTCAAGTCCGATGACCGCTTCGTATTTATCGTAGATGGACATGAGTATAGGGAATCTCGTTTGTTATTGCAGAAGCAACTCAACTAAGTTGTCATGCCCGAATGTTCCTATCGGGCATCCACGATATTGGATTCCCGCCAAAATCATTTCACAAAGTGATCCCATTGGAACATGTTCTTGGCGGGAATCTATAAAAAACTGGACCCCCGATAAGAACGTTTGGGGGTGACAGAGGTATTTTTTAAATGGCTTCTGGTAAAAAAACATTACGAGAAGCGACGCTTTCATAGACGCTTCTCGTAATCTCACACACCAGTATTATGCCGCCAGCGCTTTCGTCACTTTATCCGCTGCATCTTTCAGATTCTCGGCAACAAGGAAGCTCATGCCGGAATTGCGCAGGATGTCCGCGGCAATATCAGCATTCGTGCCGGCAAGTCGAATGACGATCGGGATCTTTACGTCCACGACCTTCGCTGCTTCGACGACGCCATTGGCAACACGATCGCAGCGGACGATTCCGCCGAAGATGTTGATGAGGATCGCTTTCACATTCTTGTCCGACAAAATGATTTTAAATCCGCTCGCTACTGTAGTGGCATTCGCTCCGCCGCCGACATCAAGGAAGTTCGCCGGTTCGCCGCCTGCCAGTTTAATGATATCCATCGTCGCCATGGCAAGACCTGCGCCGTTCACCATGCAACCGACGTTACCGTCCAGCTTGATGTAGTTCAAATTCGATTTCGACGCTTCAACTTCCGACGGATCCTCTTCTTCCAGGTCGCGCAGTTCTGCAAATTCCGGATGTCTGAACAGTGCATTATCGTCAAAGTTCACTTTCGCATCCAGCGCGATAACATTTCCTTCTTTGGTAATGACAAGCGGATT
>CAIVNT010000195.1 GCA_903907305.1 uncultured Ignavibacteriota bacterium | reverse complement strand
GATTCACTCCCGTACCTCGTCCAGAATCATCCGTATATTCGCATCGTCACCACTCCGCAGACGCGTGCCATTGCAGAGATCACGCTGCATAATTCCGTGAATATCCTGCAGGAGCAGCTGAAGGATGAGATGGGTATCCGTGCTTACACGCATGAAGAGATCGATCTGCTCATCCAGAATATCGAATGGCAGGAATATCGGAAACAGTTCACGGTGAACGGATACCGTCACTCAAGTTCGGAACCGGTGACAGCGTCATTTCACGATGCAGGACACATCCTCGGTTCCGCCGGAACACTCGTGGAACATCAAGGACGCTCCATTTTCTATACAGGTGATATCAATCTCGATAAACAATCCCTTCTTTCCGGTGCGGTTCTTCCAGATCAAAAAGTGGACATTGTCATCCTTGAATGCACACATGGTTCAACGGACTCCACTCTGCTTCCATCCCGTGTAACGGAACAAGCCCGCCTCGCAAAAGCTGCAAACGCTATTCTCAGCAGAGGCGGATCGATCCTTGTGCCGGTCTTTGCACTCGGCAAAATGCAGGAAATGCTCTCGATGTTCTGGAAACTGATGCAAAAAGGGTCAATGTCCATGACGGACATCTACACCGGCGGAGTCGGAAAACGGCTCTGTTCCGTTTATGATAAGAACCGTTATACGGTCGGTTACAATGACACAGATTTTGTTCTTTCGGATATTCCACAGAAAGATCTCTACGACATAGAACAGATAGACGATCTGCTACGCCATCAATGCATCGTCCTTGCCGGAAGCGGAATGGTGATCGAAAATACACTCTCCTTCAAAATGGTTCAACGGTGGCTGACCAATCCGAAATCCGGCATCTTCACGGTCGGCTACATGGATCCGGGAACGCCCGGATTCAGGATCAGCCAATCGAACAAAGGCGACTTGATACAACTCACCGACGCTCACGAGCCGCAGAATGTTTCCTGTGAAATTGACCGATTCCGTTTCTCCGCCCACAGTAATCGGGACGGCATTCTTTCAATCGTCGAGAAGCTTCGTCCATCGACCGTTATTCTGGTTCACGGAGAACACGAATCGATCGATTGGATGGGATATTCCATTATGAAGCAATTTCCAAAGATCAAACTGCACGCTGCGGAGATCGGGAAACAGCTGACCATCTTTGAATAAATCTCTTCATCCTTTTCACCAATTTTCTTATCTTTTACTATTACAAAGAGAAAACATTCGTGTTGAAGAACGTGTTATGAAATAACACTATTCTAATGACCATTATGATCCATCGCCTCCTCTGCACTTTTTCTATTCTATCCGTAGTCGTCATCATCGCGACAGCCCAGGAACGGATCGTCCGCGAACAGACCGGACCGAGTCCGATCTCGATCGAACAGTATTCCATTACGGAGGATTCTTCCAATGCGACAATCATTCCGCTACGAGTGCGTTATGATTTTTTTGTCTTTACACGCACCGAACAGTTCTCCGCGACATCGTATTCTGCGGAAGGTGAGATCTCCCTTGAGATCCTCGATTCAGCCGGAAACTCGATCGCCAGAAAGATCAAACAGATCAGCCTGATCGCAGAAGATAACTCGATCCCAGCGCTTCGCAATCAATTCTATCAAGACCTGTTTGCATTTGCACTCCCTTCCGGGAAGTATTCCATTGCTCTTTCGCTTATGGATAAAGAATCCAAACGCCTGTATACTGATGACAAAAAGAAATTCGAGGTTGCAGGACGATCATATTTTCGATCGGCACTCATGCCTGTGCAATCGTCCACCGCAAAAGGATTTATGCTGTATAATCTCGGCGGGGACATCATTTTTTCAAAAAATTACGGTTTTATCTTTCTCTCAAAATCAAAATACCCATCCGCAGTCTATTCGTTGAACAAAATTCAGCCTGAAGAGGATGAAAAAGAGTCGATCGTCGTTCGTCAGCCGGCGAACATTGAAGTCCGTATCAATTCTTCCCTTGAAGCATCTATGAACAGATCGCATATCGATCTGAATCTCACACCAATGCAGGGAATGAATATCCACTATCTATCGTTCGATGGTTCACTGCTCAGACAAGGACGATATGAACTGATCATATCTTTCCCGGATTCAACGAGTTTGACCGCAACTTTCTCTGCACGCTGGCTTGATATGCCGGTCTCACTGCTCGATCTTAACGCGGCCT
>CAIVNT010000194.1 GCA_903907305.1 uncultured Ignavibacteriota bacterium | reverse complement strand
TCGCGTGGTCTGTGAAGAGCACTTCATCCATCTGATTATCCTGCGTAATATTCATCGACAGACCGAGTCCGACACTGTAAATCTTACGGTCGTTGATACTGGCATTCGCGCTCAGCGCCATAAATCCGAAATATCTGTTCCACGATGCGACCACTGTCCCCCGTTTGTCCATAGCGCCGTACTCACCCGAAAGACTCGCGCTGGACTGCTGGGAGAACCGGTGCTCGTATCTCAACGCCGTGCTGTTCAATCCCTTCGGCTCCGTAAGATTCATTATCAACTGCATCCGGACATTCGACGCACCGAAGTTCAGGTTCGACTGCGTTCCCCAGGTAAGGTCCGCTAGATGGTTGTCGTGCGGACGGTTCATATTCCAGGAAAGATGCTGCCCCAACTGTACGAACGGGAGAAGGAACGACCAGGAAACATCTAAGAAATTATGATTGCGCGACTGAAAATATTCCATACTCAGGAACCGTACGGACAGATCGGACAGATACCGTGTTTCGAACGGACGGATACCGAAGATGGAAGCATCGTGTTTGGTTTTGAGTCCGTTCTTATACATCACATTCTCACGCGAGATCTGATAGGGTGTGTAGCGCGTGGTACGTAAATTCAATCCAAGCCGGCTGAATTTCACCTGCAGACCGAGGTCGGTCGTCCATTGGTGCGCTTCGATATCATACACGAGTTGAGGATTGAATGCCCAATAACTGAGGAACGTACTGAATCCTCCGCCGATATACCGGTGCGGACCGTCGGGAAGATCGACGTATCCTGCAACCATACTTCCGCTGAAGAACTTGCTGATGCCCATATCGAACTGTCCATATAAACGCTTCTCTTGTCCGTTCTGCGCTGCTGTCGTCGTATAGTAGAGCTCTCCCGACCCAAGAAGATTATAACCAATATTAAATACCTCCTCTTCTTCGCGCCGTTCACCGTGAGGTCCATAGAATACCAGGCGGAACGCATTCCTTCCGAAATACAGAGGAACATCGGAGAATGTGTAGACATTATTCGGCCCGGAAGAACGATAATCGATCAGCACATCATCCCGGTACAATTCAACATCCCACCCCTGCTGCTGCAATCCCTGGAATGTATATTGATTGAAATATCCCGGCTGTGTCTTTGGCCGATTGGTGATCGTCAGTCCATCGGCAATATTCGAGGAAGGAAGCAGCGGTGAATTCAACAGGGTCACATTACCGAATTGAATGGAACGGGCTCCGAGAAAACCCAGCAATCGTCCGTCCGGATCGGCCCGGTTCAGCGCAAATGTCGTCGTGGGTCCTGACCCCGGATAGGATCGGTTCTGATAAACGAATCCGTTCAGATAAGCGATGTCACCGGTGACCAGAGTTGTGTATTGATGTGAGGGCCGGTAGGTGCCTTGATCATTCTTGGTCACCACAGACTGCGTATTGATATCCACGGATGGTCCGTCAAAGAAATAATATGGGCGCTCTTCAACTCGGTAGGTCGACGAAGCGGATGAGGATCTCGCTCTCATTCCTGCCTGTCTCGACTCCCGGTCGAAACGGAGCTGAAGTGGGATCTTTTCATACGGCATAACATTCACCACCGCTTCATAACGGTCAATAGCGATCTTCCAGAAGAACCATTGCGAGAGCAGCTCACTCTCGATGAAGATATCTTCGGAATTGATCATCACAAGCTCCGGAGCGTACTCGCGGGATTTGGTGTTGAACATAATAACATTCTTATCCGTCAAGAGCTGAACGGTCTCGGACGAGTTCACGGGAGTCCACTTGATTTTCTCCTTGTCGGGCGAAACATCCAGCTGTAATTCAAGAAGAGCGCAGATCTCCTGCAGCGGCAGGTAATACCGGTTTCCCACGATATAGATCGGGATGGAATTACTCAGCGTTGTGCCCCCTAGCTGTAACGAACACAACAGCAGATTGTCATCAGTGAAAACAACTGGAACATTCGCCTCCCGTGATCCTTCATTCGTCTTTTCCTTTACCGGAGTATTCGTACCCGTTCCGCTGCGGACGATACCGGTGAACAGAATGAACAGAAGAACACTGTAAAAAAAGAATGATCCATTGTGTGTACATTCATTGTGGTACATATGTTGCCGGATGATCATTCTCACTTACTTTCTTCAGGGTGCTCTGATAGTTCAGCATCGTCGGTATTCCCTGTTATCGGATCTCAAGAGATCCGGCAGCGATCTCCGGTTTTCCATCAACTTCGCTGTTCACATAATGTACCGAGATCACTCCCTTTGTCAGGACGAGCTGCGGAGGAACATTCAAAATTACTCTCACCTTACGTGATGCGTTCGGAACGTAGACCGCAATATTCCTCATCCTTCCGATCGTGACCGGATTTCCATCCTCTCCGTTCCAATTCACCTGGATCTCTCCATATAACGATTTGTTCCCGGTTCTGGAAATGACCGCATTCACAAGCATAAGAGTATCCTCTTTCGTCAGTGTAACTCCCGATATCTCGCCGGATGCCTGCAGCGAACCGTTCCGGACGATCACCGGAATAGATACACCATAGACAGGAATGAGTTTGATAGTCGTGGTCTTCTCTTTAGTGCTGGTATCGGATGATGCCTCTTCCTGCGGTATCGACTGGAACCGAAGATGGGAACGGTACTCTCCCTCCTCCAATCCTGCGGGTTTGCGCAGCTGCAGCCGGACGATCTGTGTCTTCTGCGGTTCGATGATCACTTGACGCGGCGTGAACCGGATCAGTGAATC
>CAIVNT010000193.1 GCA_903907305.1 uncultured Ignavibacteriota bacterium | reverse complement strand
GCGGAGATGACCGTTAACTAACAATACATTACAAGGTAATACAATGACAGAAGTATTGACAAAAGAAACATTCATTTCGAAAGTATTCGATTATGAAAAGAATAAAGAGTGGACTTACAATGGCGAACTTCCTGCGGTCGTGGATTTTTGGGCACCGTGGTGCGGTCCGTGCAGATTCCTCAGTCCGGTGATCGATGAGCTTTCCGAAGAGATGAGGGGACAAGTGCAGTTCTACAAGATCAATACAGATGAAGAACAGGAACTTGCTTCCGTGTTCGGTATCCGGTCGATCCCGTCGCTTCTCTTCATTCCTGCAACGGGTAAACCAATGATGGCTGCAGGCGCATTACCAAAGAACGAGTTGGTGAAGGTGATCAACGACAATCTGTTGCAGAAAAAGACCGGTACCGCATAAAATAATAATTCGGCGGCAAGGATTCGGCTGTCTAAATATGCAGGGCGGCATCATTCAGTGGAACCAGGAACAATATCCAATCATTAACCGAAAATAATTATGGCCTCAGATCAGATATTCATTTATGGACTCCTCGCCGTTATGGTGATCTTCTATATCCGCAAACAGCTTCTTGCGCGTTCACTCAACAATTACAGCGGGACCGAAGCAAAGCAAAAAGTAAAAACGGGAAGCATCCTGCTGGATGTACGGACGGCTGGAGAACGCAGTTCGCTTTCCATCCCCTCCTCCATTCACATTCCGGTGCACGAGCTTTCTTCACGGATGAAAGAACTGGAAAAATATAAAAGCAAAGAGATCATCTGTTACTGCGCAAGCGGAAGCAGAAGTGTCAGCGCAGGAATCAAACTGAAGAAAGCGGGCTTCACCGTTGGAAATCTTAAGGGAGGAATCTCGTCGTGGAATTTCTAAAACAAATGACCGTTTGGCAAAAACGAGGCGCTGCTTCACTGTTCGGCGGTCTGGCGGGATACGCGTATTATCACTATGTTGGATGTGCAAGCGGAACATGCGCCATCACGAGCAATCCTTACATATCCACATTGTACGGAATGGCCGTCGGCGCACTGCTGATCGATAAACCGAAGAAGAACAAGGAAGACCCATCCAATGGAACAGACGATACCGCCGCCGGTCAGAAAATTTAAGTCCTTCACCTATTCCACCAATGTTGAATGGAAATCCGACCGGCAGGGAACACTTCTGTCCGACGGAAAGCCAATGATCGACATCTCCAGTCCGCCGGAATTCAAAGGAATTCCGGGTGTATGGACTCCCGAAGATCTGTTCGTTGCTGCGGTGGAGATCTGCCAGATGACAACCTTCCTTTCGTTCGGCTTGCGGAAAGAGATCCCGCTCAAATCTTACATAAGTTCTGCCGAAGGATTATTGGAAAATGTCGACGGCAAGTATAAATTCACCAAAGTCGTCATCAAACCGACCATCGTTGTCGGTGCATCGTGGACGAAGGAAGAGGTGGAAGCACTCGTACATACGGCTCACGAGAATTGTCTGATCGGTAATTCGATCACTGCTGAAGTTGTTGTTGAACCGGATATTATTATAGAGATGTAGGACACCTTAACGGTGTCCTACATCTCTATAGTTACGGACGTTCTGATTCTCTCATCCGATGATGCATCAGTGATGAGATCTGTGAAGCACGCGATTTCGCTTCATCGGCTTTCACTCCGGTAAATAATTCATCCACTGTCTCAACAAAGATCCTCACCCATCCGTCAAAATGATACTGCATGAGTGTATGTTTTTTGTTCAGGTGCTCGTGAACCATCATCGGATTTCCTGCATAGGATTGTTCTTCCAGCAGTTGTGTGCACCAGAAGGAATACATCAACGGCAGATGCTTGTCCCAATCCACATTGGCGACATTGGTAAAGATCGGACCGATGATCGCATCGCGTTCCACTTTTTCGTAAAAAGTGTTCACGAGCAAAATGATATCCTGCCTGTTTTGAATGTCCGTTTTCATGGAACGCCTACCCCTTGTTTTAAAAATGGAAACAGACAGAGGATATTCCGTTCTTCTGTCTGCTTACAATGTAGGGAATTTTATTTCTTCAGTGCAAGAACGTTCTGAGAATACGGGGTCACCGCTCTCCGAACCTAGTTGCACCTAAATATCCTGTCTATTCAGCATTCTATGCGACCATGCCAATGGAATTCCTATCCATACGATCAGCGATCCGACCAGTAGAATAACACTCAGGATGCTGCCTCCGAGAAATCGCAGCAGAGCCGCACCGGCAGCACCGAAGATGGAAACATTATCAAGAATGATGAGCGCCGCAACGCGGACCATATCCACGGGATTACCGAAGAGAGAAAGGAAAAGAATATAGTTCGCCGTCTGCCCTTTGAAGAGCATTGAGATTCCAAGCACGATCAGATCATAGAACAGCACAAAGAAGAACCATGCGAAGAGTGATATCCCGAACGATCGTGATTTTCTTCGATTGAACGTCACGATGAGCACTGCTACCACGATAAAAACGAGAGCGAGCAGCAATGAGAGAACGACGAACAGTACATACTGCATCAATCCTTCTGTCCCTGTTACTGAGACAATGATGCCTCCGGAAACGATGAAGCCGATAAACATCGATAGAGACAGTGAAAAGAATAGCCCAAGGATCTTTCCAAGAAGCACCTCGCCGCGGAAGACCGGTTGGGAGAACAACAGTTCTGTTGTACCGCGGTCACTTGTAAAGCTCAGTGTTCCCATAATAAGAGCGACCAGTGGCACAATATAGAGAACAAGATTGAGCATGCTTGCCGATGTGCGCGTAAAATTCTGCATACCGGAGAATCCTTCGGCCATGATGCCGATATACGAAATGCCAACGATCAATAGACCGAAAACGGCGGCAAAAATAACAGTCCACTTATTTCGGATATTCACCAGCAATTCCTGGCGTGCGATGCGAATGATTAAATGTATATTCACGTCACTCATTTCACTTTTCCGGAAGCGGAACCGCAGCACGCGTCCCCTTCCATTACTGCAACGGTAGAAGGATATTGTTCTTTCAGCTGGTTCGCACGTTTCTGATCGGCCACTGCTACCTGACCGGAGCCCATCGGTGTTTCAATATCGGTCTGTATGACGATGCTTTTCCCGAACGGCATCCACTGTTTGGTATCATAATTCATCACGAAGATCGCGGCGATCTCCGTTACGTCGAAGGTCTTGCGATAATTTTCCAGACAGCGCAGATCATCGAACTTCACAGCTGTTCCGTCCTTAAGAATGATCTCCGATGCGAACTGCGGATTGGAAACGGTCATTCGGCATGATGCGCATTCGTCCTCGGGAAACAGGTCCACCGGAACGACCTCTTTGGGACCGCAGGAGATCAGGATAAACGGAAGCGCCGCGAGCATCAGATTCTTCGCTGCGCTCCGAATGATATGGGAGGATATATGTTTCATAGCAACTACTTCAATGTTTTTCATGGTGTGGGTTTCCAACATAATGGAGATACAGATCTTCAATTGTTCCTTTGTCCAAAAAAGTTGTGCGGAGTGCATCGATCGATTCGAGAGCGGCGAGTTTTCCGGAGACAAAGATCGCGACACGGT
>CAIVNT010000192.1 GCA_903907305.1 uncultured Ignavibacteriota bacterium | reverse complement strand
TCCCTGTCCCATCATTGCCTGTACGGCGGACATATAGACCTTATCAACATCAGGACGTTCTTCCCTGTCCACTTTGATGCTGATGAAATACTTGTTCATGATCGCCGCTGTCGTTTCGTCCTCGAATGACTCGCGCTCCATTACGTGGCACCAGTGGCAGGTAGAATATCCGATGGAAAGAAAGATCGGTTTATTCTCGACTTTGGCTTTAGCAAAGGCCTCGTCGGACCAGGGGTACCACTCCACCGGATTAGAGGCATGTTGTAAGAGATATGGGGATTTTTCTTTAGAGAGTAAATTCATAATAAATTTCAAGATTACAAGATTACATTATTATCAATTGCTGATCAAAGTTCATCTCCATCCAATAATGCAATTTTGCAATCTTGGAATAAAGATAGTTCTCATAATTTACAACCGATCATTATTCTGCTTCGTCAGTTTGATATCCTGCAGCTGAGGAGCTTTTACTTTGATCTCGAACCGGTAGCCGGAGTACGGTCCGATAGGACTCCAGGAAAAGTTCATCAGCCAGCAGTGAAGATCGCGGGAAATGTTGATCTGTGGAGCGGCAAATTGCTTGTTGACGATGTCGTAGCTTGAGGATGCGGTGAACTTCCAGCTCTCGGTAAGATTAAAATCGAGATTTCCGCTGATATTCGCGGAACGGGTCTTTACGCTGGGATTCTCCTGATTTTGGGAGAAGTTGAAATTCAGTGAAAGACTCCACGGAATGCTGAAATCAGGCTCTGCATTGTCATAGATCCCTTTGTATCCGCTGGAGTTCAGATTCTTCTCATGGTCCGCAACACGAGCACTGTCGTTGACATCCTGCTGTGTTTGCGCCTGTTTCTTTTCTCCTTTTAGTGAGGTGGAAAGGCTGACGGAAAAATTCGTCAACTCGGCAATTCCTTTCCCTTTTTCAAACAGGTATTTGCTTGTCCGTCGGTTGTTGACTCTGTCATAGTCATAGAATCGGTAATTACTGCTTCCGCTGACGCCGAGATATTGTCCTATATCAGTGCGGTAACTCATGGAAAGATCCGCTAATCTAAAACTGTCTGCGGCAAAGTTGTAACTGGTACTGAGATTCAAATTCAACAGTTGATATTTCTGTTCTTTTTGCGACGAATCTTTCGCTGATGTCTTCATTTCAAAGATGTTGCCGACCGACATGCTGATGGCCTGCTGTTCGCCGACCGATGCCCCGCCGTAAATTTCTTTCTGGAAACGGTTGAACTTCTGTTCATTTCCCAGTTTATCCGTATACCGCGTAAAGTATCCATATTTTTTTTCGGAAAAATCAGGCATGTAATTATAGGAAATAGAAGGGAGCACGGTATGACGGAATCCTGCGACACCGGGAATCGGCGGTTGAAGGATACCGTATAATTTTGTGGAAGCGCCGACACCCATACTGAATGTGCGAACAGCGGCGAATCCTTTTTTATCGGCAGTGTTCAGATTTCCTGAAGAATCAACTTCGAACGCCAGAGTTTTATCATACCATTTTTCGTTGTAGCTGAAATACGGAGAGATCGTGAAAAATCCGGCTTTAGGGGCTGCATTGAATGACAGACTGTGACT
>CAIVNT010000191.1 GCA_903907305.1 uncultured Ignavibacteriota bacterium | reverse complement strand
CGGTATTCCTGCCGAAAAGATCGTCCTGCGGGAAATGCCGAAACTTGCTGCGGAACTCGGTATTAAGCTGGTTGCGACAAATGATAGTCACTATATCAAACGTGAACATGCTATAGCGCATAACATTATGCTGCTGATTCCGGAAGCAAGTGCATCCGATGCTCCCGATATCACGAATCTTCGGTACGGAACAGACCAGATCTATTTCAAGAGTGCAGAGGAGATGTGCGAGCTGTTCAAGGATTATCCTGAAGCGATCGCCTCAACGTTGGAGATCAATGACAAATGTAACCTTGAACTTGAACTCGGCAAGAACAAAATGCCGAACTTCCCCATCCCTGAAGATGCCGGTGTTTCTACACTCGAAGATTATCTTGAAAAAATAACTCGGGAAGGCCTGAATAAACGGTATACGGAGATCACCCCGCAGATCGAACAGCGCATTACTCATGAATTGGCCGTTATTAAAAAAATGGGATATGCGGGATACTTCCTGATTGTAGCTGATTTTATTAAAGCTGCACGCGATCGGGGTGTCATGGTCGGTCCCGGCCGAGGAAGTGCTGCAGGAAGCCTTGTCGCATACGCGACTGAGATCACGAATGTCGATCCGCTGAAATACGATCTTCTGTTCGAACGATTCCTGAATCCAGAACGTATCTCGATGCCCGATATCGACGTGGACTTTGCAGACTGGAAACGCGAGATCGTCATTAAATATGTCCGTGAAAAATACGGTGAGGAAAATGTCGCTCAGATCATTACCTTCGGGACACTTTCTTCGAAAGCAGTATTGAAGGACGTTGCACGGGTGTTGGGGATTCCGCTGTCAACGGTTGAGATGATCACCAAGCAGATTCCGACAAATCTCGGCAAGGTGATGCCGATCCAGGAAGCGCTCGATACGTTGCCGGATATGAAACCGTTCAGAGATAATGCCGATCCGAAGATCCAGCAGATGTTCGACGTCGCTAAAGTGCTCGAAGGAATGAACCGCAACGCGGGTATGCATGCTGCCGGTGTCGTTATTTCTCCTGAACCGTTAAGCAATCTCGTTCCGATGTATAAGACCCCGTCAACTGAACTGATGACCCAGTTCACAATGAAGGATCTGGAAGACGCCGGTCTCTTAAAGATGGACTTCCTTGGCCTGCGGACTCTGACGGTTATCGAGAATGCTCTTTTGCATATAAAAAAGAATCACGGTGTGGATATCAACATCGATACCATCCCCGAAGATGATCACAAAACATTTGAGTTATTCGGTAAGGGACAAACGGTTGCCGTGTTCCAGTTTGAAAGTTCGGGTATGCAGGATTGGCTTCGTAAACTGCGCCCGAATTCTATCAGCGATCTGACTGCGATGAACGCCCTCTATCGGCCGGGTCCGATGGAGAATATCGGCGATTTTATCAAGCGAAAGCATGGCCAGGCGAAGATTGAATATCTGCATCCGAAACTCGAAGAAACTCTGCGGGAAACATACGGTGTTATTGTGTATCAGGAACAGGTGATGCGTATCGCGTCCGATGTCGGCGGATTTACTCTTGCCAAAGCGGATCTGATGCGCCGTGCGATGGGGAAGAAAGACAAGAAGAGCATGGAAGATCTGAAGACCGAATTCATCGACGGTGCGCAGAAGACGAACAAACTTTCGGCGAAACTCGCCGGCGAGATCTTCGATTTGATCGAAAAATTTGCAAGCTATGGTTTCAATAAATCCCACTCCGTAGCATATTCCGTTGTCGCTTATCAAACGGCGTATCTGAAAGCACATTACCCTGCGGAATATATGGCGGCGACCCTCACGTCGGAAATCAGCAGTACGGATAAGATCGTGCTGTTCATCGACGACTGCCGCAAGCTGAACATCCAGGTCCTTCCTCCGGATGTGAATGAGAGTGAGCGTGACTTTACCGTTACGAAAGGCGGTATCCGATTTGGACTTGCTGCTATTAAGAATGTCGGTTCGAACGCAGTTGATGCCATCGTCCGTGCGCGGACCGAAAAAGGAAAATTTATATCGCTGTATGATTTCTGCATGAAAGTCGATTTACGTGTCTGTTCAAAGAAAACGATCGAAGGACTCGTCCTTGCCGGCGCCTTCGACGGAATCAATAAGAATCGTGCGCAGCTCTTCAAGTCTGTCGAACAGATGGCCCAGTCCGCTGCGGGTGCTCAAGTGCAGCAGGAACGTGGGCAGGATAGTCTATTCGGCGGTGATTCCACAGCAACTGTCAAAGTAAATATGGAACCGCAACTCCCGAATATCCCAATGTGGAAAGACCAGGAGAAACTCGCGAAGGAAAAGGAAGTGCTCGGATTCTATGTCTCCGGCCACCCGTTGCTGAAATACGAAAAAGAGATCAATGCATTTGCTACGGTCCATCTTGGCGATGTTGAAGGAATGAAGAACGGTGTCGTAAAAGCTGGAGGCATTGTTTCGTCCATCAAAAAGAAGATCGATAAAAAAGGAAATACGATGGCATTCGTTACCATCGAAGATTTTACGGGAAAAGCGGAATGCGTCATCTTCTCCAGTGTTTATAAAAAGAATGTGGAGCATATCGTTGAAGACAATATGATTCTCGTCGAAGGGAAAGGTGAAGTCAGCGGTGATGTCATAAAAATTCTTGTCGATGAAATCCTGCCGATGGACGCTGTGCGGGAAAAATATGCGAAGAAAATATTCTTCCTGCTCAATGCAGACGAAGTTACCGATAGTAACATCAGTGGATTGAAGGAACTGATCGAAAAGAACCGCGGGAACTGCCACTGCTACTTTAATGTTATAGGAAAAGAATTCGAAAAACAGCAGATCTTTATTTCACGAAAATACAGCATTAACCCAACAACGGAATTTATCGAAGGCGTTCAGGACATCCTGGGAAAACACGCCATTAAACTTTCATAAAAGGAGAGAAACATGAAACCAGTTGAAGTAACAGATGGTAATTTTAAGAACGAAGTGTTGGATTCACAAACACCGGTTTTGGTTGATTTTTGGGCAACATGGTGCGGCCCCTGTAAGATGATCGCTCCGATCATTGAAGAACTTGCAGCGGAGTATAATGGAAAGATGAAATTCGGTAAGTTGGATGTTGATTCCAATCCTCAAGTCTCCATGCAGTTCGGTATCCGCAGCATTCCTACCTTACTGATTTTCAAAGGAGGCAAAGTGGTGGACCAGATCGTAGGTGCTTTGCCCAAAAAGAGTTTAATAGACAAAATCAGCCCGCACATGAATTAGTCCAGACAGCGGTAAGGTAATATGAGGTCCCGTCATTCGTAGGCGGGACTTTTTTTTGCAATATCCGCATATTTACGGTATTCTCTTTCCGAAAGATTATGGTTTAGTTTCTAAATTTTGTATTTTTGTATATGGCTGAAAGAACTTCAAATATGCAGTTTCAAAAGCAGGGGAATCGTCCTCAGAAACCAAGCGGACCCTCCTTCTTTGCAAAAGGTGATAAAGGGAACAAACAAAAAGGCACCGTTTCGGCTCCGAAAAAAAAGAATGTCTATCGATATAGCGTAAAAAAAGGGGCAAAGATTATTGAAGGATACCAGAACGCTTCCTCGGTAGATGAGGTGCGCCGGAATCTTGTCCGTCTTGGTTTTGAGATCAAATATGTACGGCGCCATTACGAATTTCAGCTGAAAGCTTCCAGTAATGAAATTGTGAGTTTTGTGTCCACCAGTGCTCGTCTGCTGGAACAGAAATTGCAGTATAGTGAAGTTCTGCAGATCATGGCAAACAATACAAAGGATAAATATCTGAAGGGCGCACTTCGCAATATTATCCTTGATCTGAAGAATGGTGTGGATTCACGTGATGCTTTTGCGCGTCAGGGAAAAGTGTTCGGCGAACATGTGGCCCTCATGCTCGGCATTGCTTCAAAAAGCGGTGAGATGACCTCCATTTTCAAAAGTGTTGCGCAGTTGGTGGAACGAGAAGCGGAATTTAAAAAAGGTCTTCTCAGTTCATTGATGATGCCTGCTATTACCTCTGTGACTGTGTTGGGAGCGATTGTATTCTATGCAGTATTCCTTGTTCCTCAGATGATGGATATGCTCGGACCGGTAATGGAAACAGTCCCTCCGTTGACTGCGATGACATTGAAGTTCAGTGGTTTCCTCAAAGGCAATTATGAATGGATCTCATCGGTCGTGGTGGTCGTTCTTGGCTCATTCTATGGTTTCCTGATGACGGATGTGGGGAAATTATGGCGTGACCGCGTGATCATCAGTATACCCTATGTCGGGAACATCCTTCGTAATACCAGCACAGAGATATTTTGCAGAGTTCTCAGTATAATGTATACTTCTTCCAGTGAAAATATTGAAGCAATCCAAATGGCTGCAGAAGCCAGCGGAAATATGTTCTTGTCCCATCGTATCCGCACCGTTACGATCCCGAGTATGCTCAAATATGGAACAGATCTCGGCAAAGCACTCAGCATTGCGAACTTCTTTCCGGATGTGTTCATCTCCCGATTCGGCACGGCATCGGAAACCGGCGCAATTAAGGATACGGCAATGCAACTTGCGGATTATTATCAAATGGAGAATCAGTTCTCTATGAAGAATCTTACCGGGTTCATTGAAATATCGATCACTATTGTTATTATGATGGCACTGGTGTTCCTCACCCTGCTGTCGACTGAAACAGCTTCGTTGAATATTCAACCAACGATGTAATTCATCCGTAGAGGATATTACCATTATGTCCGTACAACAAAATATCGCCGTAAAAAAAACGCTGACGTCGGTGCTGTTGGAAAAAGGGAT
>CAIVNT010000190.1 GCA_903907305.1 uncultured Ignavibacteriota bacterium | reverse complement strand
TTCTACTTCGTGGAGTTTTGCGATGATCTGTTCTGCGGTGTGTTTTACTCTACCCATTTTTACCCTTTCGTGATGAATCCCAATATATTAAATTGGATCATCTTTTGGGGGGCAGGTCAAAAAAATAATCTCAATAGTTATGTCATTCCAGAACAACAATTTGTTCTTTCGAAGGTTATAAAAAAAGCACGGATGTGATCCGTGCTCTTAATATATGGTTTCATTTTAGCTTCTTGCGACAGAACATCTTTTCAGACGTTCCTACTTCACTTTTCCCAATTCTTCTTTCAGGAAATCGATCTTTTTGACCGGACTCGGATCGACCCCATTGAACATAGCAAGATAGAAACTGAGCCAGTCCGCCAGATAGAGCAGCGAGAACGTGCGAGCGAGGAGGGATTTTCCTTCTGTCCATACTTCCGTGACACCATCCGCAAGACCGCCGATGATCCCTTTGGAGATATCCATGCGAAGTTGGATACGTTTATAATCTTCATTATCGCGGAGGATGATGACGTGGATATTCTTCATAAGATCTTTCAGCACTTCCCATCCGACGATCTCGTTATGGTTCAGTTCCGGAAAGACGTGGCCGAATGCGAGCGTCTTTGCATTTTCTGTAATCTGTCCGCGCCAACGTGTGTTGACCGTATCGAATTTATCTGCACCGGAGTAGATGAGCGGAAGCTTTCCGTGGATTGTCTTTGCAAGATTCAGCGCCAGATTGTCCGCGGCAGCATCATTTGAATAACGGGCGGAGAGAGCATTCAGCAACGCAAGGGTCTCTTTGATCTCTTTCTTCTGATCCTTAATGAAGCCGAGTTTGCTCAGCGCAATGAGGGTCGGGAAGAACGAATATCCAAGTGCCGCACGCGGAGGGAGTCCCCCGGGGATCTTGATATACGGATGTTTGTGTTTCTTCGCCATCTTTTCCACTTCACCGCCGGAAGTGATGCAGAAGACCATCGCCTTGCGCTTGACGGCATCTTTATATGCCGAAACCGTCTCTTCCGTATTACCGGAATAGCTCGATACGATGACAAGCGAATTCTTCCCCACATACTCGGGGAAATAATAATGGCGATTGACGATCACCGGAACGCCGCATTTATCCGCAAGATATGCGCGAAGAAGGTCGCCGCCGATAGCGGAACCGCCGAGACCGGTGATGATGATATTTTGAATTTTCGAAACGTTCAGTTTTATCTTCGCGGCATTACCGATGAGAACGGCTTCTTCTGCCTGTTTCGGAAAATTCAGGATGAGGTTTCTCATTCCTTTGGGATCGTGTTGTTGGATCAAAGTTTTCATTATCATTAGCGTTAAAGGGTTTTTTGTTTTTGGTTTTAGATTTCAGAAACAATATAGATGGATTCCGCTTGTCGGGTGGGCTCCATCTATCAATTACTCAAGGAGAAGTTCCGGGACCATGGTGTGCAGATTCACGCGGAGGAAATCCTTTGCATCATCTTCCGTTTTCATTTCAAGCACGCGGCGTGCGATCTCGCTTGCTTCGGCAAATGAAACCGAGCGGATGATCTTCTTGATCTCCGGCAGAACATGCGGCGACATACTGAACTCATCAAGTCCGAGTCCGAGCAGCAGCAGCAGAGCCACAGGATCTCCGGCCATCTCGCCGCACATGCTCACCGGCTTACCGGCACGGTGTGCTTCAAGGATGATGTAGCGGATCGTTTTGATGACAGCGGGATGGAACTCCTGATACAACGATGATACAACTTCGTTGCCTCGGTCAACAGCAAGCAGATACTGGATAAGATCGTTGGTTCCGATACTCAGGAAATCGACCTCCTGTGCGATCTCTCCCGCCAACACAGCAGCGGAGGGAACCTCGATCATTGCGCCGATCTTGATATTCTCATCGAAGGGAATATTCTTGTCGCGCAGTTCTTTCTTTGCTTTCTCGAGTAATTCTTTTGACTGACGGATCTCTTTTATACCGGAGATCATGGGAAGCATGATCCATATTTCGCCATGTGCGCTGGCACGGAGCATTGCTTTCAATTGCGTCATGAACACATCCGGACGGTCCAGCAAAAGACGGATGCCGCGCCAGCCGAGGAATGGATTCTCTTCACTTTGATAACTGGATACGACCTTGTCACCGCCGATGTCGAGCGTGCGCATCACTGCTTTGAACGGATTAGATTTTTCAACGACGGCGCGGTATTCTATGTATTGCTCTTCTTCGCTTGGATAATTCTCCGTCCGCAGAAAGAGCCCTTCCGTCCGGTACAGTCCCACGCCGCTGGAGCCCTGCTCATGAACATTCCGCGCTTCTTCGCTGAATTCAATGTTGCAGCATAACCGGATCTCTTTGCCGTCCGTAGTTTGGGCCGTTAACTCACGAAGTTCTTTCAGCCCCGAGTCGAATTGCTCGTGTTCCGCTTTTCGTTCGTTGCATCGGTTGATGGTCTCTTCGGTCGGATTGATGATGACATTTCCCGTGTATCCGTCAACAATAATGATGTCGTCTATCTGAATCAGTTTTGTGATATTCTTCAGACCAACAACGGACGGAATCTTGAGCGAGCGAGCAAGCAATGCTGCATGCGATGTCACTCCTCCCATATCCGTTGCGTATGCAAGCACTTCGTTCCTGCTAAAGAGGACCGTATCCGCCGGTGTAAGGATTTCTGAGATGACGATAGAGTTCGGCTCAAAGCGGGAGATCAATTTTTCCTGCTGGATATTGCGAATGACGCGGTTCTTCACATCCTCCACATCATGCGCACGTTCACGCATGTACTCATCCGATGAGTTCATCATCATCTGTTGATACCGTGAGATCTCACGATGAACGACATATTCTGCACTCTTCAGATCCTTCTGGACCTTTTTCCGGATGGTGCCAAACAATACTGCATCCGCAAGGATCATGATCTGTGCTTCGAAGATCTTTGCTTTTTGGCTGCCCACCTTCTGTTCGGTCAGCTGAAGTACTTTCTGCAGTTCTCGTTCCGAGCGGTCAATGGCATGCTGCAGCCGCTCCAGTTCAAGAGTGACCTCGTTTTCCGCGATCGATTTTTCTTCAACGCGCGGCGCCTGTTTGGCAAAGACGTACGCTTTGCCGATAACGATGCCGGGAGATGCCGGGATGCCGTGAAGTATTATTTCGTTTTTTGATTCCATTATCTACTCGGACCCTTCGACTTGTCCGTAAAAACGGGACTCGCTCAGGATGACTGACATTCGATCTATATAATTTTGTATCTACTCAGCGTATTTTGCATTGACACAATTATTTACCAAAATCTGAATAGAATTGTTGCCACAGATTATATGGAAAAAATATTCCAAAAAATCAGTGTCATCTGTGGCATAAAAAAACTTTCCGCTTAATCGTTACGTAATTTTATACTTCGTCGAAGCCGCGCTCGAAGAGACCAACGACTGCTTCCGCAGCTTTCTCCTCATCCGGACCTTCAAATTTCAACTGGAGTGATGAGCCTTGTTCGGCGGCCAGCGTCATTACGCCGATGATACTTTTTCCGTTGATCTCGAATCCATCTTTATAGATGAAGAATTCACATTTGAATTGTGCTGCCAGTTTTACGAGAGCGGCTGCCGGACGAGTGTGAAGTCCTGCTCTATTTTTAATGATAACATCTTTT
>CAIVNT010000189.1 GCA_903907305.1 uncultured Ignavibacteriota bacterium | reverse complement strand
GCATTGGCGAGCTGCGCCAGTTTCGCGCTTGTCTTTGCCAACTGCATCAGGGAATATGCTGCTTCCATCATACGGGCGCCGCCGCTGGCAGAGATGATGATGAGCGGAGCTTTCAGCTTAATCGCTTTATCCACCGCACGGCTGATCTTCTCGCCTACGACACTTCCCATACTTCCGCCGATGAATCCGAAATCCATACAAGCGATCACCACTTCGCGTTTGTTCATCTTCCCAACGCAATAACGAAGCGCATCACTCAGACCTGTCTTTTTGATCGTCTCTTTGATGCGGTCTTTGTACTTCTTTGTATCGACAAAGTTCAAAGGATCTTTCGATGTCATTTTTGCATCGAATTCCTTCATTGTCCCTTCATCGAACAGAATGCCGAAATACTCCGTGCTGCCGATCCGGAAATGGTGACTGCATTTTGTGCAGACCCACAGATTCTGTTCCAATGCGCCTTTGTGGATGATCTCGCCGCAGGATGCGCATTTCTTCCACATCCCTTCCGGCATATCTTTTTTCTGATTGTCGGATGCGATATTTTCCGTTGAGCGTCTAAACCAGGACATAATCACCTTTTATCGTTTTCAATACGTAGCACAAAATATCCATCATTCACCTTTATTTCAATGAAAATCTACAACATGAAGGAATAAGTCCCCTTATGCTTTGTTCTTTGGCAAAGTAGCGACAAAATCACGCAAATACAGAGGTTCCAGAAGACTGAAATCGGAAATGAGGAATTCATTTTGCATTCGTTCAGCGAGCAATCCTACCGATGCTGCGGAAATTTCAGGCTGAATTATCACCGCAGTGATCGAATCAGCATCCGAAAGTATTTCATTTTTTAATTTAATGGAATATTCTGTCCGTCGGGTGATCTCCTCCGGACGAATTGTGTAGAAAGAATAGAATGCTTCTTCCCGTTTCGCTTCGATCAACGCGCAGAAGTTCGTTTCGGCAGAGACAGAATGCGATATACGGAAACTTTCGGCAATACCGTCGAGTGTTGGGATTGCGATGAGCGGAATATTCAATGCCATCGCCAGACCTTTCGCCGCGCTCAAGCCGATGCGGAGTCCCGTGAATGAACCGGGGCCGATCGAAACTGCGATAGCGGTCAATTGAGATGGAACAACATTCGATTCATTCAGAACTTCGTCGATCAGGATCAACAGGCGTTCGGAATGGATATTCTTTTCCTGGACGGAACGGCGAGCAAGGACATTCGCGGAAAGGACAAGCGCCGCGCTGCAGACTTCGGTTGATGTTTCAATGGCTAAGATCATAATTGTGTGATGACGATCGTCCGTTCAGTTTCGTTTTTACCAAGTGTCAATCGGACATTGATTCGGTGTTCCGGCAGCCGCGACTCGATCAACTCGGCCCATTCTATCACGCAGACGCCATTCCCGTAAATATATTCGTCGAATCCGAGTTCATCCAATTCGGCCGGAGTCCTCAAGCGATAGCAGTCAAAATGATACAGCGGACAACGGCCGCCACGGTGGTCGTTGACGATAGTAAATGTCGGACTTGCAACGTTCTCGGTAATGCCGAGTCCGCGGGAGATCCCTTTAGTAAAGTGCGTCTTCCCCGTGCCCAGATCCCCTTCCAGCGCGACCACCGAACCGGGAACGAGCTGACGGGAGAATTCAACACCTGCACGAATCGTCTCTTCTTCACTGTTGGTTGTGAACTGCTCCATCATATTACTTCGGTTCCATCGTGATCACCGGAAGGATCATCTCTTCCATGGAGATACCGCCGTGCTGGAAACTATCGCGGTATTGGTTCAGATACTTGTGATACTCCGTCGGATAGACGAAATAGTAATCCTCTTTTGCAACGATGTAATTCGTTGTCACCGCTCGCTGCGGAAGTTTGAAATCTTTCGGGTTCTTCAAAAAAATGGACTGCTTCTCGTCTGACTTCAGGTTGCGGCCGAACTTATAGCGGAGGTTTGTTGATGCTTCTTTATCCCCGATCACTTTTGAGCCGCGCATACAGCGGACACTGCCGTGGTCCGTCGTAACGATGATCTTCACATCCTTGCGGGACGCGAGCATCTGGAACATACCGTAGAGTGACGAATGTTTGAACCACGTGTTCGTCAGTGAGCGGTATGCGGATTCATCCGGAGCGATCTCTTTCAGGATCGGATCATCAGAACGGCCGTGAGCGAGCATATCAACAAAATTGACGACGATCGCGGTCAGTTTGTTCTGTGTGTACGAAATGATATTGGACTGTATCTGGCGACCGAATTCCGTGTCGAGGATCTTCACATACTTCGGTTCCGGTTTCAGTGCGATCCGTTTCCGTTCGAGAAGTTTCATCAGCAGTTCCTTCTCGTACTTGTTGTGACTCGATTCGCTGTCATCCTCACCCTGCCACAGATCGGGATAGCGCTGTTCCAGTTCGAGCGGAAAGAGTCCGCTGAAGATCGCATTGCGGGAGTATGGCGTTGCCGTCGGAAGGATAGAGAAATAATATTCTTTCTCGATGGAATACAATCCGCGCAGATACTCTTCCATCACCAGCCACTGATCCAGACGCATACAGTCCACCACGAACAGAAAGACCGATTTTTTCTCGTTCAGATTCGGAATGACATATTTTTCCATAATGTCCGTTGAAAGTGTCGGACGGTTCTCTGTGCGGTTGATCCACGTCTGGTAATTCTTTTCCACGTATTTGGAGAATTCAGCATTGGCCTCTCTGCGCTGATCGCCGAGCATCTTTTGCAGTCCCAGCTGAGGATGATTGTCGAGTTCCATTTCCCAGTTGGCGATCTTGATATAGAGATCGGTCCATTCCGTATAATCCAACGGATTCAGAAGCATCCGCGAAATTGAGGAGAATTCCTGCGTATAGTCACGGGAGACCTGTTCGCTTTGGATCTTCTTTCCTTCAAGGAATTTTTTACACACGAGCAGGATCTGGCTTGGATTGACCGGTTTGGTGAGATAATCCGAGATCTTGCTCCCGATCGCTTCTTCCATCAATGATTCTGCTTCGTTCTTTGTGATCATCACCACCGGAACGGAGGGAGAAATTTCTTTGATCACCGCCAGCGTTTCGAGCCCCCCTTTTCCCGGCATCATCTCATCGAGAAAGACCAGATCGAAATTTTTTGCACGGACCATTTCGATGGCATCATCGCCGTTGGTTGCCGTATCAACATCGTAGCCTTTTTCGCGGAGGAGTACCACATGCGCGCGCAGCAGTTCGATCTCATCGTCCACCCAGAGAAGATGTCCTTTATTCGTATCCATACCGACCTGCTTTCGAATGATTATTGGATTGCAATATGTACGTCAACGCCGCCCTCGTTGGATGTTGAACCGGGAATGCGTGAACCGCCGGCATCCGGCTCGATCTTGGTATAACGGTAGAATAATGATGCGGTCACACGGGCGCTGAGCACGTAACGGACACGCGGCTCCATCTGTGTGCGCGTTGAACCTTCGCCCGGAGTTCCTTTTGAATTGAACGTATTCCCTTTTGCATCAAATGTTGTGCGTGAATTCTTTGCCATAGAATAGGTGAAACTGACGTCGATATCGTTCTGCAAACTTACACCGAACAGCGGAATCTCGAATCCTGTCTTAGAGAAACTGCCGGTGATGGACATATCGTTACCGACCGATTCAACAATATTTTTGGATGCAGGAGTAAGATCGTAGGAGACGTTCGATCCGTACCGGACGTTGGCGCTCATTGATCCCTTGAGCACTTCTTTGAATGCAACGCTCAAACCGGCAAGAGGCGAGAACGCGTAAGTGATCCTCTGACTCTCGGTGACATTCCCTCCGCCGGCACTTCCTTTGAATACTTTGGAGTAACTCGATTGATATGCATGATCAAGACTGACGTGTGTTGCGAAATTTTTGAACAGACTCATCTGTTCCAATCCGTCCCACCGGAACGAATAATTCACTCTCGGCAACATATCGCCGAATACTTTTTTCAAAATAGGAAGTGTTTCAAATCCCTCTTCGAATGCCTGTGCAAGTTTTTGATCCTGGTTTGGCGACGTAGGGGTCGGCACCAATTCCTGATATTTCTTGCCGACCTGTTCAATGCCGCTCTTAAACATAGAGAAGATGAATGTCGGAGGCAGAGTAAAGAACGACCGTTCGATGGAACCGCCGGTTGCAATATTCGTGATCGAGACCAATCCATTGTTATCCGTTTGGATCGATTGCGTCCGGGAATAATTCCATCCCACATTCCAATTCAGATCGATGCGGGCGCCGGTCCATAGATCGCGGCTTGTGCGGAATGTGAGTTTATTATTCTGCGTAAACGCATCCGACAGATTTGCTCCTCTCGCTCTGAATTGTTTATCAGCATCCGTGGAAAATCCGACGAACGGGAACTGCGGTTTCAGGAAAATATCCGTAATGTTCGCTCCCGGCACCGAAACAAGTCCCAGCTGATAAGCGCGGCTCGGTCCGTACGCCCTTTCACTTTGTTGAAGGTAGGGCACGCGTCCGAAGAAATTCGAGAAGCCGGGACGTCCGGGAACGCCGCCGTTCGATGAGGTGTTGGACTGAGTAAAATTGATATTGATCTTGTCGTAATCCAGGAATGGAGTTTTGATCAGCACACGGGCGAAGCCGATGAGTCCTTCCCCTTTTGGTTTCGGTCCTTCGGAATGTGTTGTGTCCGCTGTGGCGGTCATCGGTTTCGAAGTTGGTTCGCCTTGCGGATCGGATTTGGGCGTTTCTTCTTCATCACGTTCGCCCCTTCCGCGTGACGGCGCAGGCAATGATGACGGCTGATCGATAGACGCATCGCGTGCCGGGAACCAGGTCTCCACAAAATTCTTCAGACTGATATCGGATGTCATTGAGATATTATTCGACCATCCGGTAGAAATGCCGAGGTCCCCCTGCTGAAGACTATTCTGCCAATGATAACCGACATTATAACGTGCGGAGAATGTGACATATTTATTGATATCGAAGAGGGTCGGAACTCGAGGTTTTGTATTGACGGTAAAAGACTGATTGTACGAATTGTCAAATCCGAAATTCATCAGTCGGTCCTGCATGAACATCTGATTCAGGATCTGACTGAAATTCCGCTGACGGCCGTACGGATCGAGCTCCATATGCACCATAGAACTCGAGATATCCACGGAATAGTCACCGGAGATATTGATGAGGCCGTTCTCCGTCAATTTCCATCCGAATGAAAAATTCCTTGCCGAAGAGAGACCGCGGGTCGGGTCAGTGTCTTTGGAGAGACTTCGCAGACGTTCGTTGGTGCGTGAACGGGCGATGGTGAATCCTGTTGAAAAATTCTGGATCGGAAAATAGAACAGCTGAAAATCTCTGAACTCTTCAAGAAGGGCAAGATTTTCGAAGAATAAGCCAAAGGTAAGCGCATATTTAATAAAATACTTTTTGCTCAATTGAAATCGATTTATT
>CAIVNT010000188.1 GCA_903907305.1 uncultured Ignavibacteriota bacterium | reverse complement strand
GGTCACCAACCTGCACCGTGCCGATGGAATCAAGAGTACGGATTCCTTTTTCGAGTGATTGTTGAATGATTTCCTGTAATTCAGCGCTCTTCTCGGTGGATAATGATTTTTTATGCGCCCATACAGCGAAGACAAACGGCATCTTCTGCCAGTCATACCATTCTTTTGCAAGATCATACACAAGATCGAATCGGGGCAGACCGGATTTGTTCGCCTTCAATGCTTCGTCGCCGATCAGCAGGATCGCATCGAATCCGGAATGATTGTTCACACTGGAATGCAGACGGACGAATTCGGCTTTCACGTTGTATTTTTTTTCGAGCAGCACTTGCAGTAAACGGACGGATGTTGCAGTATCATCGATGATGCCGATCTTCTTTCCGTTCAGTCCCTGCCAACCCTCTTTTGAAAAGAGCATTACGCTCTTCACTTGATCCCTTGTTGCGATACAATAGTTCATCAATTCAAGATCCTCTTCCTGACCGAAGTAATCCATCAGCGAGAAGAGTCCGGCATCGATCTGTCCCTTTTGGGAAAGGACACCCATTCGCCGTGGAGCGATCGGAAGCAGTTTGAACTGACGTTGTTCGAAATGTTCGTAGAAGGGAACGGAATTGAGATACGGGATCTTTCCGATTACATTTTCGGTGTTCACATTGAGTGCATTATAATAGACATCGCGCTCGACCGGGATCTTACCGGCGTCATTGATGATCTTGATCAATTTATCTTTCGCCATTGCCATAGGACTCACTGCGCCGGCATCATGCGCAATCTTTTCGCCGCCGACCGTACCGTCCATATCATCCGCACCGAAATTGAGTGCGATGGAAGCAACCTCTTCCGTCAGCATCACCCAGTATGCTTTGATGTGGGGGAAGTTGTCGAGCATCAAACGGGAAATTGCGATGGTCTTCAGATCTTCGATGGCTGAAGTGAAATCATTCTTCGGCTTGATTCCCGTATCACCAGGCTGGAATGCGAGCGGAATGAACGAGAGGAATCCGTGTGTCTCATCCTGCGCTTCGCGGAGTTTTAACATGTGCATCACGCGTTCTTCATACGTTTCAATATGTCCGTAGAGGAGCGTCGCGTTGGAAGGAATCCCTAATTTATGCGCGGTCTTATGGACCTCGAACCAGGTCTTGGCACCGATCTTCTGATTGAAAAGGAGTTTGCGGACACGCTCTGAAAATACTTCGGCGCCGCCGCCGGGCATCGTGCGGAGTCCGACGGAATATAATTGACGAAGGACCTCTTCGATGGACATTTTAAATTTTTTATGGAAGAAGTCGATCTCAACGGCCGTGAATGCCTTCACATCAACCTGCGGATACGCTTTTTTAATATCGCGGACCATGCCGAGATAATATTCCCACGGCCAGTCCGGATGGAGACCGCCGGTGATATGGACCTCGTGAACGTCGGAGTTCAATTTACTGAGAATGTCATTGATGGACATCTCGTAGGCTTCATCCGCACCTTGCTTCACGGCAAAGTCGCAGAACTTGCAGGAAAGGACACAAATGTTGGTCGGTTCGATCTTTTGATTGACGACGTAATAGACGGTATCGCCGCTCTTCATCTGCTGCACCGCGTTCGCCATCTTCCCGATGGAGATAACATCCTGTGAAGCGAACATGGTGAGCCCGTCTTCAAGTGAAAGCCGAATGCCTTGCTGCACTTTGTCCCAGATGGGAATGAGATTGCTGTCGCGGAAATGGATGGATGTGTTCATACTATTTTATTTAGTTCAGTATTATTAACGAGCACCTGTATTGGATGGTTCGACTCATCCTGATGCGTAACTTTTATCATCAGGAGCATCAGGACTCGCTCACCATGACTTATTTTTGCTGCGCCCCGGATTTATCTCCAGTAACTATCCCAGCGTTCGTCCACTTTTTTGACAATCGATTCATCCATCGTCAATGGATTTGGATAGCCGGTCTTCCATGTGGCATCAATACCGAGGATGCCGTTGTAGATCGGGGAGATGCCGATCAGTTTTTGGTCGGTAAAAATAATATCCCGTTCACAATCAAAGCGTGTGAAAAGACCCCAGATGTAACTTTCCTGTTCATTGATATCCACATCGAAGCTGACTGTTGCGGCCATCTTCACACCCTGGAGCTCCGGATGCTTCACGATCTTCTTAATGACAGCCGCGCCGTCCTTTTTCACTTTTACCAGCAGCAACGATCCCTCAACGAGCCGAGCATCGATGATGCGGCGGTCATAGGAAGATAGAGTCTTCACAACATCGCACAATTTTTTTATGTTCACTTTTTGTTTGGGACGCCGTTTTGCGGTAGCATCGATGATCATCTTACTACCCATGTTCATTTTGAACGAAGTGAAGTCCAATGTATCAAGCGGAACCTTTGGGATCATCACAAAATCGAAATGAGGATCGAAATTTTCATGGATAGCTTTGAGTACTTCGTTGAAGTTGCGGACATCCACGGAATCGGAAACAGTGACGAGACATTTGGTCAGCGATAACTGACCGGTTCCCATCAATCCAAGTGCTGCTTTCATTGCCTCTTTCTGATACCGTTCATTTACCGATACGACCAGAAGATTGTGGAATCCTGCTTCGTAATATGCCCAGACGTTCTTCACTTCGTGATGAATTAAACGCGCAAGAGGAGCGAGGATCTGCTGTGTTGCATCGCCGATAAATTTATCTTCCATGGGAGGAATGCCGACGATGGTTGCAGGAT
>CAIVNT010000187.1 GCA_903907305.1 uncultured Ignavibacteriota bacterium | reverse complement strand
TTCTATGAGTATCAGCGGTACAGTTTTGATCAAAGTATGCAAACACGTCAACGAAGTGTTCGACCGCAAAAGTACCATTGCGGCGATGTATCATAATTTTGATCACACACTGGACGTTGTGGCGAATGTGAAAGAGATCGCCAAAGCGATGGAACTGAGCGGAGAAAAGACAGAAGTGATCATTATTGCCGCCTGGTTCCATGACACAGGCTATCTCTTCTCACCGAAGGATCACGAAGAACGGAGCGTAAAACTTGCCACAGCGTTCCTGAAAAAAATCGGTTACCCAGAGAAAAAAATAACAGAGGTGGCCGGCTGTATCCGCGCCACCAAAGTGCCGCAGCGCCCGAAGAACCTGATCGAGAAAGTGATGAGCGACGCCGATCTGCTCAGTCTTGGGAAAAAAGACAGCATTGAAAAAGGCGAAATGCTCAGAGCCGAGATCGAGAATATGTCCGGCAAACTGATGAGCGAGAAGGATTGGATAAAGCAAAGCATTGCCTTCTTCCAAGGACATCACTATCATACCGAATATGCAATTCAGCATTACAGCGAGAATCGTGAAAGAAATCTTCGGGTACTTCAGGCACAGTTGGAAAAACTCGAACGGTCGAAAGTGAAAAAAGGTGCTGTCGCAGCGGTTACTTCCAAGAAGAAAAAAAGTGTTAAGAAATAACAGCTGTGGCTGAAAAATAAAAAAGGACAAACATCGTGTTTGTCCTTTTTTATTATACGCGAAGTAATTCGAACAGACTCCCCTCCATTTGATCCCGTATCGTTGAAATCATTTTCCCGCCGGATCACGGATCAACCGACCTCACGCTTCGGCTATCATTCAGATAGAGCCCCCAATGGCATCGATGATCAATTTTTCGAGCATGGTGTTCAATGATCCGAAAAACTTAATGAACGGTCGGACGAAAGTCGTTCGGACGTTTTTTGGTGAATCCGAAATACTTCAGAATGAATTCCACTGCACGTTGCGAGGCAAGTCCATCTCCATAGAGATTCGAAGGAGAGAATCTCGTTTTTGGCGGTGACTTTTTTCGGAGGATAATACTGCCGGCGTTCACAATTTTTTTGATATCGGTACCGACAATTTTAATGGCGCCGGATTTCAGCGCATCCGTCTGTTCCGTTACATCGCGGAGCAGAATGACCGGCTTCCCCAGTGAATGCGCTTCTTCCTGCAGACTTCCTGAATCAGTGATCACTGCTACGGACCGGGCGACGAGATTGACGAATTCTGCATAATTCATCGGCTCCAACAGCATAATATTCGGAATATCCTTCAGCATTTCGAAGACCGGCTCGCGCACGGCCGGATTCAAATGGACAGGAAAAACAAATTTCACAAATGGGTGGATCCTGGCAAGTTCTTTCAGTCCTGCACATATCCGCAGCATCGGATCCCCAAGATTTTCCTGACGGTGGACTGTCACAACTACGATCCGTTTCTTCTGGTGCACACTTTCAGCGAGATGTTCATTCGAGAATAAATAATTCTGTTGGACCGAGTGATGAAGTGCATCGATGGCGGTACTTCCCGTGCAGAGGATATCTGCTTTTGAGATACCCTCGCTTTGCAATACTTTCGCTGCTGCTCCGGTCGCTGTGAAATGAATGTCCGCGATCCGTGATAGTAAGCGCCGGTACCCTTCGTCCGGAAACGGATTCGATCTATCACCCGAACGAAGTCCTGCTTCCATATGGACGATCGGGATCTTTCGATGGAATGCCGCTAGACCGGAGGCGAACGCAGTCACCGTATCACCCTGAACGATCAGCAAGTCCGGGGATTCAACCGCAAGAACGTAATCCAGTCTTTCAAGGATGTTCTGAGCAAGCGATGAGAGTGAATGGCGTAATCCGACCACGCTCAGATCGTAATCCGGAGCGATCGTAAAGACGGTGAGAACATCATCCAGCGTTTCGCGGTTTTGAGCGGTGGTGACGATACAGAGAGAGAAGAATTGATCGTGTTTTTTTAGTTCCCGGATGACGGGAGCAAGTGTAACGGCATCGGGCCGTGTTCCGAAAACAACCGCTATTTTTTTTCCTGTTTCCCCCATTGGGCACCAAGATAAAAATAAATGTGAATAGATTCCTGCTATTTTTTATATTATGGTAATCTATGAAAGGAATTTTTTGTTATGAGAGTCATTATCCAATCGAACTATGATCTTGTCAGCAAATGGACTGCAGCGTTCATTGTAAAAAGGATCCGCGAATTCAAAGCAACAACCAGCAGTCCATTCGTGCTGGGACTTCCAACCGGTTCTTCCCCGCTCGGCACGTACCGTGAACTGATCTCCATGCATAAACAAGGACTTGTCTCCTTCAAGAATGTGGTCACCTTCAATATGGATGAATATGTAGGACTTCCGAAAGACCATCCCGAAAGTTATCATTCATTTATGTGGAACAATTTTTTCAATCATGTCGACATTCAACAGAAGAACGTGCACATTCTGAACGGTAATGCGAAGGACCTTGAAAAGGAATGTGAAGAGTACGAGAAAAAGATAAAACGAAATGGTGGCATTCAGTTGTTTCTGGGAGGTATCGGTCCGGACGGACACATCGCTTTCAATGAGCCCGGATCATCGCTTGCATCACGGACACGCATCAAAACGCTCACCTATGATACCATCGTCGCGAATTCACGTTTCTTCGGCAACGATGTGGTGAAAGTTCCGAAAACGGCATTGACCGTCGGTGTCGGGACCATCCTTGACGCTCGGGAGATTCTGCTGATCATTTCAGGACATGCAAAAGCACGAGCGCTGGCGCATGTTGTAGAAGCCGGTGTGAACCATATGTGGACGGTGAGTGCACTGCAGCTGCATCCGAAAGGGATCATCGTCTGCGATGATGATTCAACATATGAATTGAAGGTAGGCACGGTGAAATATTTCAAAGATATCGAAGCGATGAATCTCGATCCGAAATCGTTGATCCGTTAGCACAGCATTCGATCTTCACATTGAGTCCGGGATCTTCAAGAAGGTTCCGGACTTTTTATTTTCTCTTCTCTGACGCTATGATCTCTTTCAATCTGAACAGATCCTGTCGAACGGTGACGGTCTTTTCCCGGTCCGTTTCCATCTCCATATACTGTTCCAGATTCTTCTCCGCCGCAGAATAATCTGCTTTGAACCAATAGGCAAGACCGGCATTCAAATATGCGGGTGCAAATTTTGGGTTAAGTTTTTTCGCCAGTTCAAAGTAAACAAGCGCAGTATCAAACTGCTGAACACGCACAAATGCTGTCCCCATTGAAAAAGCAGAGATCGATTGGCGAGGATTCAATTCCGCTCCCCGTCGGTATTCCTGCATTGCCGCAGGAATATTCCCGACAGCTGCATAGACATTCCCAATATTGTTCCGGACATGGAATGTTTCTTTATCATGCAGGGCCTGCCGGAATTCGAAGAGAGCTTTTTCGTAGAGTTTTGCATCAAAATAGTTCAATCCGATATACTCATGCTCCATCGAGAATTCATCATCGATCCGCAGATTGAGTATACTCGTTAATGATACCGCCAGAAGAGTGACAACACCTGCTATCATCAGTTCCTTTCTTAGCCCCGTTTTCCACTGAGCGATCAGCCAATCGATGCCCACACCGGCGAAAAGAATAAAGAATGGGATCGACGATAAACGGAACCTGTCCGTCACGAAGAACAGAACAACGGATAGGATTTGTGCTGCGAGAAATCCGAACAAAAGAATATATTTTTTCCAATTCTTCCGCAGACTGATAATTCCGATCACCGAAAGTGGAAACACTATGATAAAGGTCAGTAAATATCCCAGCACAGGAACCGCATTCTTTGCGACAAAATGATAATTATACCCCAGTTGACCGATCTCTTTATAATGGAAGAACAACAGGAGTTTCTTACCGAAGAGTTTTAGAAAATCAACCGGATATTCGCTGATGAATTTCTTTGATTCCGTCATCCAATATGACGATGCTTCGCCGGGAGTATATACCCTGCCGGTGGTCATTTCCAGGAATACTCTTCCGTCCGGATCGTTCGCAAGGTCGAGACCATCCACATTATAATAGACGCCGACTGCTTTTGCGTTATTTCCCAAATAGAAATTCAATCCCCCGTTCGACGTAACGGGAATGAACTCCTTCGATACTGCATAATTCCGGATCGTCACTGGTAGGACAATGATAAGTGCGGATGCCGCAATCATCACTGAAGAGCGCAGTTTCACACTCGGCGTGATTCCCGGGGAGATCACTATCCAGCTTATTACGAATATTAACAGCAGCATATCCGTTGGACGGCAGAGCATGGCGGCACCGATCGATACACCCGCTGCGATCCACCATCGCATACCGGCTTTTTCTTTTGCTGAGACGACACAATAGAACGAAAGGATGAGAAAAAATACTTTCAGTGTTTCGACCAAAAGAAGATTTGCGAAGAGAAGAAGCGGACCATAAAGAGCTGCGATAAACGACGCAAAAAATGCAGTCCTACGATTGAAAAGCTTTTCCGCAGAGAGATAGATCAACAGAATGGTTCCGATTCCCACAGCATGCTGCAGAAGACGAACAGCGGTGAGACTTTCTCCCGTCATAGAATAGAGCACCGCCAGCAGATACGGATAGAGCGGAGTCATCAGAAACGGCTGCGTGCCGATCCAGTCGCCCGTCGTGATGATCTTTCGCGCCCATTGATTATACGTTGAAGCATCGGACCAGACGGCGAAGTTGAAGACCGAAGCGTTCCATTCAGTCAGAACCACAATGCGAACGATGATACTGAGTGCTAGGAGCACAAGCATCGCTCGTGTCCTGTCCTCAAAGAATGTCTGTTGAACCTGTTTTTTCTTTGGTATCATCGATGGAACATAGCACAAAATACCTGTTCGATGCAAGATTTCATTTGCACGACAGCACATCATTTTCTAACTTCGATGCATCATGGCTGAGCAATTTGACATAGGATTGGCGTGGGACTGGGAATTCGACCGGGATTTCATTTACGGAATTGAGAATGAATGTATCTCCATAGGCCTGTCAACATTCAGGATCGAACCGCAGAATGTTGAAGCGGTAACCCGACTTGTCCGTTCCCGCAAGATCTCGTTCAAAGCATTTCTGGACAGAGCTTCCGATTCGGATGATAATTTTATTCCGCTTGCACGGACACTCACCCGAGCCAAAACAAAAATCCTCAACGAATACGCTCATGTGGAGTATGCAAAAGACAAAGCGAATATGCATCTTGCGCTGATGGGTGAAGGAATCAACGTCCCCTACACCATCATCATTTCCCCCTATAATAAAAAACAGGAAGTGGAACTCAGCCTTACTGAACTCGCCCATCTCGGCCGTCCATTCATCATAAAACCGGCGAACACCACCGGCGGTGGCATCGGCGTGGTGCTTGGAGCCGAAACGCTGAAAGAGATCCTTGAAACCCGACAGTATCATAAAAATGACACCTATCTGCTTCAGGAGACGGTCCAACCCGCTACGTTCGGGTCGACGATCGGCTGGTTCCGTGTGTTCTATGCATTCGGAATAACCATCATCTGCTGGTGGGATCACCGCACACATATCTACCGTGCAATGACGAGGCAGGAAGAGCGGAAGTTCAAACTGCAAAAACTCCACACAATGATCCTGACCATCCATAAGATTTGCCGTTTGGATTTCTTTTCATCCGAAATTACACT
>CAIVNT010000186.1 GCA_903907305.1 uncultured Ignavibacteriota bacterium | reverse complement strand
TGATCACGTCCGCTTCGGCCATACCGACCGCTTTAATCTTTTCACCTTCCGCTGCGCCGACGGTTTTCAACACCATCGCATCGGCATCGGCGTTGACGGTTTTGGATTTTGCTTCACCTTCCGCTTTCTTCACCGCTGCCTGCGCTTCGTATTCGTTGATCTGAACTTTCCGTTCTGCATCAACAACACGTGCCTGTGTGTCGGCGAGCGCTTTCGCTTGCTGCAGGTCTTTGCGGACCCCTTCGGCTTCGCGCTGCGTTTGGTATGTTACCTTTTCCTGTTCCGCAATTTTTCGGTCCGTCAGCGTCTTCATCAGATCTTCCGGCGGGACGATATCGCCGATGAGCGTATCGACCGCACCGACGTTATAATCCTGCAGCGCTTTGGAGATGCTCAACCGTGCATCTTCCTGACGCTCCTTTCGCTTCTTCAGGAACTCAATCACGTCGGATCCCTGTGCCGCATTACGGAAATAGTTGCCAATGGTCGGCTCGAGCACCTGCGTAACGAGATTCGCCACGCTGCCGAACCGCGCGATTACTTTCGGCGCATCGGTCCGTGGAATATGGATGATCTGACTCACGTCCAGATTGAATTTGAATCCATCGGACGAACGGACCGTGATGGTCGACAATTTCTCGTCCAGTTTGTGTGATTCGGTCTTACCGGTTGCCCAGTTCAGAACGACGTTCGCCGTGGGAACGATCTCCACCTTGTGTGTGAACGGATTGATCGGATATTTTCCCGGATCGAGCGGATCGATGCAGACACCTTTCTGTCCTTTGATCACCAAATTGCCGTGCTTGAATGCTTCACCGGTCACATCAACACCTTTTTCACCCACATACGCGATCACCACGCCCACATTCGCGATCGGAACCATCGTCATGTCCATCATCTCGATGGTCGCAAAACGGGGATTGATGAAGTAACGTCCGGCAAGCATCACCTGTTCCTGTAATCCTTTGAATCCGCCGCTGTCGATGAATGCCTGTGCATCCTGGAACATGTTATGATTGCCGACTTCCTTTCCGGCGATCTCATCCTTCGCAAGCTGTTTTCCTTCTTTTGTTGTCACGACCCCAACCTTGTTATCGGGAATTTCCAAAACTTTTTCTTCCACCACCGAAAAGATCGAACTGTTGATGCGGTATGTTCCGGGAGGGATGATCGTGATCTGCGGACCGCGTTCGCCGCCGTTCTTTAGAAAAGCACGTGCATTCTGGAACGAATCACACTCCACACGGCGTGCGAGCACACGACCGTTCGTCAGCGGACTTCCGTCCTTCGCTTCAACAATTCCGATCGAACCTTCACTGATCGTAACAAAGTGAACAAGGTCGATCTCATACTGCCACGGCCAGAGCCACATATGCAGACCGGGAGCGAGCGTATCCGCCTGGTAGCCTGCTTCACCATTCAGCGCGATGATGGTGCCGTCCGGCAGCGTACGGTTAGAACCGAAAATGACGAATCGTTTATTAAGAATACCGATCGAATCGTTCGGGATGATGACAATACCGAACACACGCAGCACCAGCTTATACGAAATAAGAAGGCCAACGGTGATGATCAGCCACCAATAGGAAATCAGTAGATCAACAATGTTCATACTCTAACTCTCCTTAGGAGTGATATTCGGAAAGAGGAATTTCCTTCCGTAAATCTTTGAACGTAAATTGGAACAGAAATTCTCCTGAAGCTATAAAAATAATATAAATATATTTTTTCCAGACGGGAACTAATCGATTCGTCTATCAAAATTGTGAAGATTTGACCACATGGAGCTTGGCATCAGACTTGAATATCTGATTTCGAAAAGCAATCCATGAATAAAACGAATGGTCACTAAAATTAATTCAGGAAAGATATTTATTAGTATCAACGCGCACATATCCTCCCGTAGCGATGATGCTTTTATAGCGGATTACCAAAATTAAGGGTTTTCGTCCACGAGGGGGTCGCATCGCATGTGATTGTAAAAAATGAGTATCTTTATTCCATGACAAATAATCTGATACGCATGATACAGCTGGCGGATGAATTCTTCGAGACAAAGAACGATCCGACGCAATTGGATATCACAGAAGATGTGATGGAGCAGCTCCATTCCATCCATCCATCAACGATGGGAGAGATCGCGAATGATGACGGTCCTATTGCATGGTCGATCGTCATCCCGGCAACACGTGACGTGAAGGATCTTTTTCTGAACAGAAAAATCGGGGAGGCAGAGTTGATGAGTATGACGCTGTAAGCACTGAACCGTCACCTTCGAGGTGACGGTTCAGTCGTACAAACGGAACTGTTCACTTCGTTGTACCTCTGTTCCGCACTCGTCCTACCCGAATTCCGCGGCAAACGACTCGCGAAGAGACTGGTGCTCGACTCCATTCATGCGATCCAGAAGAATTACCCGATTGATGAACTCTTCGTCTGGTCTTTCAGCGGAGCAGGAAGAGATCTTGCGGAGATGATCGCGTTGGAACTGCATCTGCCGCTTCATCATAAATTGTAAAATGTAGCACTGGGCGTAGTCGAAGTGTGACATATATTTTTATAAATACCATCTTGAAATTATAAGGAAAACAAAAATTGATCCGCGAACATTTTGAAGAGATCGCCCAGCACGCCTTTGATGCACTGCCGAAGGATTTCACAGACCGCGTGGAAAATGTGGCAATCGTTGTTGAAGATTGGCCGTCGGACGATGCACTCGGACGTGTGCATGCGGACCGGCATTCGCTTCTCGGATTATACCAGGGAATCCCGCTCACGAAACGCGGACAGTGGTACGGCATGAGCGCCGTTTCGCCCGATAAGATCACGCTCTATCAAAAGAATATCGAAGCGGTCTGCGGCAACGATGAGGAGGAATTGAAGTTGCGCATCATGGAGGTGTTGTTCCATGAACTGGGGCATTATTTTGGGATGGATGAAGCGCAGGTTAGAAGTGCAATGCACGGGTTTATGTAAGAACAGCCACACCTGCCCGCTGGCAGGCGGGGAGAACACAGAGGAATAATGTAGGGACGGACGCTAGTCCGTCCAAAAACAAAATATTTCTCGCAAAGACGCGGAGTCGCAAAGAAGAAATGTAGGTCCGGGCGCTGTCCGGATTGCGTTCAGTTGATCCTTCGTCCCGATACAACACATCGGGACGAAGGATGACCATCAATTAAACAGTCCTTGTCATTCTGGGAGCGAAGCGACCGAAGAATCCAGAGAAACGAAAATATCGCCAGTGAACCGTTCGCTTCGAGTGAACGGTTCACTTCAGGTACAATGTAGAGACGGACAATTGTCCATCTCTACAAAATCGTTACGGAACCGTAATCACCACATTCCCCGTTTTTTTGCCTGTCTCAACATACCGGAACGCATCGGCGACCTGCTCCAGCGCATACGTCCGATCGATCACCGGCTTTAATTTTTCGGCTTCCATCAGCTCTTTGAAGAAGAGCACATCTTTTTGTGTATTGAGCGGGATCGGGAAGATCACTTTCTTCCCGTTCGCAAATGTGCCGAAGAGCGAACACCACAACGCAAGCAATGGATTCTGCATATAATCGCCGAGATCGGTGGAGCAGTAGATCCCTCCGGACTTCAAAAGATGTTTGCATGTACCGAACGAACTTTTCCCGACAGCATCGAAGATAAAATCGA
>CAIVNT010000185.1 GCA_903907305.1 uncultured Ignavibacteriota bacterium | reverse complement strand
ACCGAAGTAAATCCATTGTATTTATTCCGGTAAAAGATGCTCGGAACAACAGTGAATTGATCATTTTGCCACTGCACACCGAGCTCAACGGAATGGATCAACTCGGGCTTCAGTCGCGGATTACCGGCACGAATATTCCTGGGATCTCGGTATTCGGGAAACGGATTCAGATCATCCCCTTCGGGACGGTTTGCACGACGGCTGTAGTTCAGTTGCACTTCAGCGTCATCCGAATATTTGTAGACTAAATGCAGGGTAGGATAGAGCGTCACATAATTGTTCGAGATCGTAATGTTTTTGGAGACAAGATTCGCCTTGATAATGGATGCTTCAGTGCGGAGTCCTCCCATCAGACTGAACTGGCCGTAGGAATGTTCAACGGTTACATAGAAAGCGTGGATCGTTTCGTTGTAGATAAAACGATTTGTCTTCTCACCGTCCGTCAGGAAGGCGTTTCGCAGTGTATCGAATGCTTCGCCGAAAAAATCCATATCGCGGTCATTGAAATCTCCGGCATATCCTGCTTCTACCGTTGATTGATCTTCAAATTCATTTTTATATTCAGCCGTCAGCTGCTTCTGATCATCCGTCTGTTTGATCAGCGTATTGTCACGCTGCGGAGTGATCGCGGGGATGCGGAACAGATTCGTGTATTTATTGTTTTCAATCTCCGGAGAATGTGACAACGTATATTCGATCCGTATATTCTCATCCTCTCCTCTGAAATCGTGTTGAATGTAGGCGGTCCCGCCCATTTCTTTCTCGAATTCATCATCAAGCCGGGTCCGGTGATAATCCTGGATCAGCACTCCGGTATTGTCAGTGAACAATTTTGCCGAACTTTCCGTCCGGATGAATCCGCGGTAGTGATAGTTCCCCGAAATTCCGGCGCTGTTTGATTCATCGATCGTTACATCGACTCCCGCCGCCGCAATGTGCGAGTGCGGACGTGCAAGTGTTGTCGTATTATCCGAGTAATGATTGAACGCATTCACCGCCGAATCCAGCTCGCTCCGGAGATCGGATGACGATTGGTTCCGGTCGTCCTGGCGGTAACTGTAATTCCCGAAAACGTTCACGCTTCCGGGATGATAATTGAGACTGACGTTCGCGTTGGAGCGGTCTCTATTCCCGATATTCCCACCGACCGATCCGTTCAACCCGGTGCCGGTCTCTTTTTTCATGACGATGTTGATGATACCGGAAGTTCCGTCCGGTTTATATTTGGCGGAAGGATTCGTGATCACCTCGATCTTTTCAATTGCATTCGCCGGAAGCTGCTGCAGTACTTCAGCGCGGGTCTTTCCCATTAGCGGCGAATTCTTTCCGTTGATCAGGATCATTACATTGGCGGAACCGCGCAGACTCACGTTCCCGTCCAGATCGACCTGCACCGAAGGGATGTTCTGCAGAAGATCGCTCACTGAACCGGTCTTGCTCATCACATCCTGCTGCACGTTATACACCTTCCGGTCGATGGTTGTGTTCAATTCTGATTTATCTGAACTGACCGTTACTTCGCTGAGCCGCACTTCGGTTTCTTCCAACGAAGTTTTTCCCAGATCTATTTCGTCGCGCGAAGAATCGAGATGAAAAAGGATAGTCCGTTTTTCTTTGAAGCCGAGCATTGAATACCGAATAATGTATTCTCCCTCCGGAACGGAGGCGATCTCAAAACTGCCGTTCTTTTTTGTCACCGTTCCGGACGCGATGGAGCTGTCGCGGGAACGAAGGACGGCCACCGAGACAAATTCCAGCGGTTTGCCGTTGGATGACGACACCACAACTCCGGTGATCGCAGAAGGATGATGCGTTTGCGAAAAGACCAATGCTGAAAAATAATTTAAGAAGAACAGGATTTGGAATAATGTTTTCATTGACCTCTGCAATTATTGCGGTCGTATCGTGCGGACGAGATATTGGGAATCTCTAACATACGGTGCAATTCTAAAGACAATTTGAAGTTTCGTCAGGAAAAACACACAATGCGGCGGAAGTGAACTGTCGATTCGATGAAATGAGCTGAACGAACATTGTCCGCACAAACTCCGTGTAGTATATCTTCGGCGTCAGTGCGGACAATGGATATTCCATTCTCTTTCTGATCTATTTCCCGAACTCGAGGATCACAAAACTTCCGGGAACAATGCTCGGTCTGGGACGAGGACGGTCCGGTGTCGGTGCGGGGGGCGGACCGAATTCGGCGGTAGGCAGGAAGATATGATGCGTCTTCGTATCAAGCGTCATCGTCCGTGCCCCTTTTTGTGTGGTAACATTTTCTATCACGCGGCAGGAATCGGAAGTGACTTCCTGAACGACCGTCAATGTTCCTTCTCCGTTGGAGCTGAACGCAGTCTGCGTACCGGGATCGAATCCGGCTGCATCCACACCATCGCCGATAGGAATGGTTGAGACGATTGTTCCGTTATCCGCGTTCATTACGATCATCGTCTTGTTTCCGCAGACGACGAAGAGTCGCCTGTGTTCACGGTCGATCGCCATACCGGAAGGCTCTTCTCCGGGAGCGAGCGGATAACGCGCTTTCACTGTGAGAATGCGTGAATCGAAAACGACTACTTCGCTTTTATCGTCGAGATTCACATACATCATCCCTTTTCCGTCCGAAACCGAGAATTCCGGATGCCCGCCGAGCGCGATCGTGCCGGCGATCTTTCCGTCCGGCGCTTCGATGACGGAAACGGATGAACTCCCACGGTTGAATGCGAACACACGCTGCGTTACCGGATCGTAAATGATCGCATCGGGATTCTTTTCCACTTTCACCTGGGCGATCGTATTCAACGTCTTCACATCAAAGATCGTTACGGATGAATCCCTGCCGTTGCTGGTGAATCCTCGCCCCAGTTCCGAAGCAATGGCAATACCGTGAACGCCGTTCGTATTGGGAATATCACCGACGACAGTACCGGAATCGATATTCAGCACCATGACATGCGATGAACGTGAAATGAACAGACGACGGGACTGATTCTCTAAAAACACATAATCCCATCCCCCTTCACCGCCGAGCTGGATCTTTTTAATAAGATGATATCCTCCGGAGGTTTGCTGCGCGGATCCGATGTGACTTGTCAGCAGAAGAAACAGGACAAACGAAACTGTTATTGAACAGATTGTATGAAACAGATTTTTCATAAATACCTTTCTGATATTTTTCCTCCGCTAATGTAGAGACCGGAAGCACGGGAATCAATGCCGATTCTTTCCATACCTTTGGTCAACATTTATCGGCCAATATACTTGTCCCTCGGGAAAATCATTGATACCTTACTTCAGCACTCCACCAAATATCGGAACAATGAAACTGCTGATCATAGAAGATGAACAAGAACTGCTCCGCTCCATGATGGAATATATCAGGGGGGACGGGTACATCTGTGATAGTTCGTCCCGGTTCACCGATGCGCTCAACAAGATCAACTTGAACGAATATGATTGTTTCGTCGTGGATATCACTCTTCCCGGAGGAAGCGGTCTCGATCTGATCCGTCATCTGAAAAAAGTACAGCAGAACGCCGGAGTGATCATCATCTCCGCAAAGAATTCGCTGGATGACAAACTGAAAGGACTCGATCTCGGAGCGGATGATTATCTGACCAAACCGTTCCATCTTGCCGAACTGAACTCCAGAATAAAATCAGTTTTACGGCGTAGATTTTATTCGGGCAGCTCCTCCATCACTCTGAATGAATTACGGATCGATACAGAAAAACATCAGGTGTTCGTCCATAATAATGAAGTGATCCTGACAAAAAAAGAATTCGATATTTTACTCTATCTGGTGACCAACAAAGAACGGGTGATCACCAAAGAGGGGATCCTGGAGCATATCTGGGGGGACGACTCCAATACGTTCGACAATCTGGACTTTGTGTATACACACATCAAGAATCTGAGAAAAAAATTGATCGCACAACAGTGTCCCGATTACATCAGATCGATCTACGGCACGGGATATAAGTTCACGATACAATGACCACGATGAAATTACTTCGCTCCATCACCAGAACATATATCATCACAACAGTCATCGCGCTGATCCTCTTTACCGGTGTCATTTTTTTCCTTGTCACCGTTATCCTGAAAAGTAATATCGACGAACAGTTGGTGAACAATAAAGAACGGATGATGCGCAATTATACTGGCGATCCGGTAATGATATTTCCTTTTGTAGAGATCAAGCAGATACCGGTCCTCCCTCCCCGGGGCAGCGATATATTGAAAGATACATCCATCTATAATCCCGTCGAAAAAGAATATGAGAACTTCCGGGAATATGTTTCCTTTGTCGAATCCGGCAACACGTCGTATATGGTCATCATCCGCTCATCATTGATCGAGCAGGAGGATCTCTTCACGGCGTTCATCGCTGTCTTCGGTATTTCATCATTACTGCTTCTGACCGCACTGTTCTTCATCACAAAAAGAACGACACGGACTCTCCTTGCTCCTTTCTACAGAACTCTTTCACAGTTGCAGACATTTTCACTGCGGAATTTGCACGCAGTGCCGTTCGAACGGACGCCGATCGAAGAGTTCAACGAATTGAACAGCATCGTCACCGAATTGACGGCGAGGGCAGGAAGGGAATACACAGCACTGAAAGAGTTCTCTGAAAATGCTTCACACGAACTGCAGACACCACTCGCTATCATTCGTTCCAAGCTTGATCTGTTGATCCAAAAAGAGAATCTGGATGAAGAACAAAAGCAGTCCATTGAATCCATCTACCAGAACATCAACAAACTGACACAGTTGAACAAAGCGCTTCTTCTGCTTTCGCGGATCGAGTCCGACGGATTTGCTGAGACGCAAACGATCGATATCGCCGCCGAACTCCGGCGTGAACTGGAGACATTCTCAACGATTGCGGAGTTCAAAAATATCACCATCTCTTACTCTATTCTAGATCAGTCGCCCATTATCGCACACCCGGTCCTCATCAATATCGTCATCAAGAATCTTCTTTCGAATGCGGTCAAACATAATAACGAACGGGGAATTGTAAACGTCCGGCTTGCAAATGGGATCTTTTCTGTGGAAAATACCGGACCGCAACCCGCAGACACAACAGAGAAACTATTTGAACGCTTTCATAAGGAAAGTCCTTCCGCTGATTCCACCGGACTGGGATTATCCATTGTAAAAGAGATCTGCCTGCTCTATCATTTTATTCTTTCATACTCATATAATGATGGTTTTCACAGAATTGTAGTCACTATGGACTCCGGAACATAACTTCAGTTTTTTCACAGAATTCTTCGGTATTTTTCCTCCGACAATCTGCTCACAGAAACAATCATGACCACATTACAACGTATCTTTTTCATCGTTATTCTTTGCACGGCCGCCTATGCTCAGAACTCCGTCGATTATTTCATACGAACAGCGGAGCAGAACAGTCCGCAACTGAAGGAATATTCCAACCAGATCGCCCTCTCAAACCTCCAGTTGGAGCTGATCCATTCGCAGAACGATCTTCCGCTCATGTATCTTTCCGCCGGATTTGTTTTTGCGCCGTACTTCAACAATAACGGAAAACTCATCTCCGTCAATCCCGATCCGAAAGCAATCGGCTATGATGTCGGACTGAGCAACGGCGGATTCTATTCGGCGCAACTCAATCTGGAAAAGAATATCTTCAACGGCGCTCTGTCCGGCAGTTTGAAAGATCAGCAGTCTATTCTCGAACGATCCGCACAGAATAATTTCGATCTGGCGAAACGTGAACTCATCAAACAAGTAACGGAGCAGTACCTTCAGGCATATCAATCATTAAAATTGTATGAGTTGGACCGCGAAACAGCACTCACTCTGAACGAACAGTTGGCCATCATCAAGCGGTTGGCGGAAAGCGGAACGGTAAAACAGTCACTTTTCCTCCTTCTTTCCATTGAATACGAGAATCAGAATATCGCGGCAAACGATTCGTATCTCCGTTTTCGCACCGATTTGACCCAACTCTGTACGATCTGCGGCATCAGCGTTACGGCGATCGTCTCACTCGATTCTGTTGCACTCTCGGTGAATCAAAATGTGACGTATTCGGACTATCTCCGCAAGTTCGATCTGGATTCTCTTGCACTGAACAATCAGCAGCAGATCCTTGAAACAAAATATGAGCCGCAGGTCTCCGTATTTGTGAACACCGGCATCAATGCCGTTGAGATCGACAATATCCAGAGGAAATTCGGCGTGAGTGCCGGCATCAATTTTTCTCTTCCGCTGTATGACGGCGGTCAGCGGTCCATCACCGAACAACAGCAACAGCTCTCTATAGAGACCGTCCGCAATTATAAAATAAACTTCGGCATCCAGCTCTCCAATCAGCGGAAGAATTCACTCGATCGTCTGGAGAATCTCCGGAAAAATTCAGAGAAGGTTGCTCATCAGCTCATTAATTACGGACAGGTAATCGACATGAGTGAGAAGGAACTGCAGCACGGCCAACTCTCTATGGTGGAGTATCTGACGATCCTGAAGAATTATATCGAACTGCGGAAGAATAAAATATCCGTGGATGCTGACATTCAGCGCGAAATAAACACAGTCAATTATTGGAATCAGTAGCATGATGAATCCCGGCTTCAATTTAAAACACACTGCATACTTTCTTTTGGTTTTGAGTATGTT
>CAIVNT010000184.1 GCA_903907305.1 uncultured Ignavibacteriota bacterium | reverse complement strand
TTCCTTGCTTTTGGGATTATAGAATTGAGAATTGAACGCTAACAATGAATTTCGTTTGACATCGTATACTGAGGAGACATCAATAATAAATGACGGATGAAACTCATACTTCTGCATAAAGTGAAAATATTTTTTTGGACGGTGCGGCTCCTGTAGTTTCCCCTGATATTTAGTGACGATCTTTTCTAAGCCTGCATAAAACCATGCTTCACGGCAAAGACGGTGTGCATGCTCATGATCCGGATGGCGTTCAAGCCAGTGTGGAAAGATGAGGATCGACGGTCTGTAATGACGGATCAACTGTATCACTTTTTTGATGTTCGTCTGATGAATTTCAATATTGCCGTCCGGAAGATGAAGAGCTTCACGCATGCTCAAGCCAAGAATTGCTGCGGAAGCATCGGCTTCTCTTTTTCGTATTGCGCGGCTGCCGCGGGTGCCGAGTTCACCGTCAGTCAGATCGAGAATGCCGACTTTTTTGCCCTGTTTCACCATCGAAGCGACAGTTCCTGCACAGGAGAGTTCAATATCATCGGGATGAGCACCGATGGCCAATATATCTAGGGTCATAGTTTTTATTTTCAATATAAGGAAGGTTTTTCTTATTCGCACTCTTTCGTTATATTTACCGTATGAGCGATAAGCATATCCTTACTGTTTCCGAGTTGACACGTCAGATCAAAGGAGTATTGGAACTTGGGTTCACCAATGTCTGGATCCAAGGTGAGATCTCAAATTTTAAACTCCATTCTTCAGGCCATCTCTATTTTTCCCTGAAGGATGAGCAGTCACAGATCTCAGCAGTGATGTGGAGAAGTAGAGCAGGACAATTACGGTTTCGCCCCCAGGACGGAATGAAAGTGATGGTCCGCGGCAACATTTCAGTGTATGAACCGCGCGGCAGTTATCAGATCGATTGTCTGCAGATTCAGCCGCTTGGGAAGGGAGATTTGCAGATTGCCTTTGAACAGCTGAAACAGAAACTCAATGATGAGGGATTATTTGACGAGGATCGAAAAAGGTCGATTCCTGAATTTCCAAACAGGATCGGTATCGTTACATCACCGACCGGGGCTGCTGTACATGATATGATTTCTGTATTTTCCAGAAGATTTCCTTCTGTTGAACTGATTATTGTTCCGGTGAAAGTTCAAGGTGTGGGTGCAGCTCAAGAGATCAGCGATGCAATTAGAATGCTGAATTCACTTTCAGATATCGATGTGATGATTGTAGGACGTGGTGGAGGTTCTTTAGAGGATCTATGGGCATTTAATGAGGAAATTGTCGCACGGGCAATCTTTTCATCGGCGATACCCGTTGTTAGCGCCGTAGGGCATGAGATCGACTACAGTATCAGCGACTTTGTAGCTGATCTAAGGGCTCCAACCCCATCCGCCGCAGCCGAATTGACAGTGAAAGACAGAAATGAGGTCGTTGAACTTATACGCAATTTTTGCTATACTATGAGCAATTCAATGACTAATTCCGTAGAATCTTACAAAAAGTCTATCATTCATCTCACCAAAAGCTATTCCTTCAATCGTCCGAATGATCTGCTCCGGCAGCGAGGTCAGCACGTGGACGAACTTCAGCGACGTCTAGAGCAGAATCTTGCCCATCATTTCAAAATGGTGCGCCAGCGTTCGGCATCTCTTTCTGCGAGGATTAATTCACTCAATCCAAGATCAGTTTTGAGGAGAGGATATGCAATTATAAAACAAGAGAATGTCGTTATTTCATCAGCCGGCGCAACGAAAGTACATAAGACCGGTACTGTTGAGTTTCATGATGGAATTGTAAATATCGAATTCAAAGGGAAGAAGGCATAATGGCGAAAAAAGAATCAAAAGCAACGTTCGAACATTCACTGAGCAGACTTGAAAAGATCGTGGAAACTCTGGAAGATGGGGAAGTGTCGCTGGACGAATCATTGAAGATGTTTGAAGAGGGTATCCTGATCTCTAAAGAGTGCATGGAAACATTGAATAAAGCTGAGATCAAGATCAAACAATTGACGAAAGATATTAACGGAAAATTACAATTGACGGACTTTGAAGAGTAATGGCACAATTAGATTCTAAATTTTTACAGTTCATTGACACACCGGACGATCTGCGTAAACTCGATGTTTCATCATTAAGAACAGTCTGTTCTGAAGTTAGGGAATTTCTTGTCGATTCCGTTTCAAAGACCGGTGGACATCTTGGTGCGGGTCTCGGTGCGGTTGAACTCACCGTAGCGCTTCATTATGTGTTTAATACTCCTATCGATAAACTTGTCTGGGATACGGGTCATCAGGCGTATCCACATAA
>CAIVNT010000183.1 GCA_903907305.1 uncultured Ignavibacteriota bacterium | reverse complement strand
TTCTTCCTCGGACTCAGCGCCGGTTATTGGGCGATCTTTGTAACGAATGCCGCAGAACAGTTCGGAACAAATATGAGAGCGACCGTTGCAACAACTGTCCCGAACATGGCGCGCGGTGCAACGATACCGATCTCAATTGCATTTACATTTGCATCTTCACAGATCGGTTATCTTGAAGGAGCTGCGGTTGTCGGTGCGCTCTGTCTGGCAATAGCACTATATGCACTCTATCATTTGGATGAGACGTTCGGGAAAGACCTTGATTTTGTAGAAGGATAAGAATGCTATTTCATGGATTCCCGTCAAGATCATACGGGAGCGACAATCGCACAACAACCAAGGGCGCAGATACTGCGCCCTTGGTTGTTACGGTTCGATCTTCAGCGAAATTATTTTAAGAAGATCATTTTTTTGGATTGGACATAATTCCCGGCGCGTAGAGTATAGAAATAAATTCCGCTCGCAACCTGCGTATTCAATTGATTCCTGCCGTTCCATTCAACAGCGAATTTCCCTGCATTTTTCTGTTCATTCAACAGGACCGCTACTTCCCGTCCGATCACATCATAGATCTTCAACGATACGTTCGACTGTTGCGGCAAAGAGAATTCGATCCTGGTGGAAGGATTGAATGGATTGGGATAATTCTGAGATAATGAAAACTCAGTCGGTATTATGGTAGGATTTTCCTCTGCAACGCCCAGAGTCTTCAACGTAAATGATTTTATATCACCTGCTCGTTCCAATTGATAGGACAACATTTGAATGATTGTTCCATTTGCCGGAGGTTTACCATCAGCTGTTTCATTCACGATGTCGATGTTCTTTACGATCCAATTTGCTCCGTTCATAATTTTGCCTTTGATGCCGTTTGACTGATTGGGAACATTCCGCCCAAAACCATCCTTTATCAGAGTTTGATAATAGCGGAGATCGGTATTGGTGGCATCAATCATAGCAACAATACCGGAAATCCGATCAAACAACGGTTTGCCGTTACTGTATCCGTTTGCAGTGTCAATATTCCATAATGAATCGGTAGACGTCGTGATGAAAACCGGCCACACACGTATGGTATCAACGAACACGCCAAACGGAACCGAAGAATATTTCGCTTGTGCAGGTGTTGGTATACCAACACCTCGCGGTATTGTCAATGCATAATTCGAATCACCGGGGATAAATCGGATCTCGATCGTTGATTCATTTAACCTCCCTGCCATCCTTTCAACGGGACCTACTATACTATATGTTTTTTCAGGATTTGGAGTATCGATCACGTTCCCAACCGTTGGGACCGACTGAGTTACCGACTTCACTCCGATTGGTGATGGACCTACATAAAGAGAAAATCCTGTGATCCTGTTCTCTTGATAAGCAAAAATTGAAGGGATCGGAGACGATGGAGCAGAAGGCAACAATCCTCTCTTTATAAGTCCATCGGCAATCTGGCCCCGTACCTCGCCATTCGGATTTACCGCTGTCTGAACATTGATGTAAAGATTTCCCGAAATAAAATCATCAATAAGAGAGTCTCCCAAAACACAATTTCCTGACATCTCATTCCCGACAGGCAGAATTTGCTGAACGACGGGACCTGTCTGGATATTGCTCCCGACATAGATCGCCGCGGTTGTTACCGGACCAGTCAAACCCGAGACAGAAATAGTGTAACTGAAACTGTTCTTCGCTTTATTCGGAATGATCAGCGCTGTTCCTGATGCACCCGGAAGAGTGGTGATCGCAGGAATTTCATTTGTTGGCAAAAGTGCCGCATGCAGTTGCGGATTTGCAGCATTCACCACTGTCCAATTAGTTGATGTACCGATCTTCCCGTACAAAATTTCATAATCTCCTCCGGCAACAGCAGGATTATAAAGAACATACCCGATTCGCCCGTCATTTTTTCCGATCGTGTTCGTTATATTGCTGACGATCGAATCTGCTCGGCTTTGGAATTGGACCACAGGGAATTTCCATTCCGTAGTCCATCGGTTACCCTTGTCATCCGTGATCAGAATAGCAGCTGCATAGAAAGGGTCGGCATATTCTCTGGGAATCCGGAATGTGAAATAACTTGCTGCATCAACGGATTTTTCCGCGCCGGCG
>CAIVNT010000182.1 GCA_903907305.1 uncultured Ignavibacteriota bacterium | reverse complement strand
GGTGAATATTACGACCGCACTGATACATTCTCCGGAGTCGGGTTCAATATCGATTTTTAATTATGACCATTGGAAAAATTCTGTTCCACATAACATTGTTCATTGCCACGCTCTTCACTACGATGGTCGCCGGTGTCGCGTGGGCAAACATCGATCCGTATGAACTATCGAATCTGATGCACGGACTGCCGTATGCGCTTTCGCTGTTGTTCATCCTGACCTGCCACGAGTTCGGACATTATTTCGCGGCACGGTATCATGGAGTTGAAGCTTCACTGCCGTTCTATATTCCGTTTCCCCCGTTTCTGAATCCGTTCGGAACAATGGGTGCAGTGATCAGAACAAAATCATACATTCCAACCCGGAAAGTATTATTCGATATCGGCGCGTACGGACCGATTGCAGGATTTGTTGCGACACTGATCGTTCTGTATTACGGATTCTCCCATTTACCTTCCAAAGAATTTATCCTCAGCGTCCATCCGGACTATTTCACCAAACCCTCCACAGGAGCGGCGCTTACATTCGGCTCTTCACTGCTTTATGAATTTTTCAGTTCCGTCATTCCAAACGGTGCAAATGAGTTCATCCCGCCGATGAGCGAGATGTACCATTATCCTTTTCTTTGTGCCGGATGGTTCGGTCTGTTCGTCACAGCATTGAACATGATCCCGATCGGACAGTCCGACGGCGGTCATATCTCTTATGCAATGTTCGGGAAACGGAGTCAGGCGATCACATTCGTTGCGTTGGTCACGTTCACCATTATCGGTACGCTTCCGCTGCTGAGCGAATTCGGTATAGATATCAATTTCGGTTCGGTCAGTTGGCTGCTCTGGCCGTTGATCATGTTCGCATTGAACCGCGGAAAACTGAGCCATCCCGAGATCGAGGATGAAACACCGCTGGAGCCGCACAGAATGCTCATCGGATATTTCACTCTGTTTATCTTCATCGTCAGTTTTATGCCAACCCCATTGAGTGAGTTGATGAATTAGTGCTGATACGTAAAATAATTCATATGCTAATTGTTGAAACGCTTCGACTCGGTCCCATCCGCCAAACTGAGCGAGACCATCTTTGGACGAGTCGACGTATGCCTGGGATGTCGCACAGCGTGACTATTCTAAAATACAACAGTATTTACCGGAAGTAGTATCATTTGACTCTGCTCCCTTTTTTTCCTATTATTATTCCAGAATATCATTCAATAACAAGAGCGGCCTGCGATAGAAAAGTTCGATACAGTCATTTGATACCACATTTCTTCAGCGTCTCATGTGTCGGACACTTTTTTGATCTCAGACTGCTTTATTCCAACCGAGGATAAAGCCTCGGTTTTTTTTTGATATGATGCGAATCCAGCCATATATTTTTCCCTTCTTCCTATTGCTTGCAGCGATCTCGGGATGCGATGTCCCGAGCGGATCCGGTGTGATCGATTCACAGATCCCTCCGACCATCATCGAAGCAAGCATTGCACCAACCTCGATCGATTTCGGGAAGATGAGTCCCAATGGAGCGGTGATGGATGTATCGATCTTAGGGTATGTCAATGCAACGGACGATAACGGATTGTCCGATATCGTTTCAGTTTCGTATAAAGTATTCACTCCTGCAGGAAAGTTATTCGCCACCGGAACACTCGCCGATAACGGTACTCTTCCGGATCTCATTGCTGGTGACGGACAATATAATTCGCAGTTCATTCTTCATCTTCCTAAAGAAGTCATCGGAACGTACAACATTCAATTTACCACATACGACCGCATGGGATTTTCCAGTAACATTTTCAACAATCCTTTAAAGATCACCCTTTCAACGAATAATCCGCCCTCACTCTCCAATCTTTCGGCACCGGATTCGGTTCGTGTTCCATCGACCGCAGATACGGTGAATCTAGTCTATATGACGGTCGCAGTTTCAGATCAGCAGGGATTGAATGATATCACTTCGGTCATTTTGACCTCGCAGCGACCCGATTCATCCGTTGCCGGAACATTCTATCTTTCTGATGACGGCGGTTCTTCAATACTGACACAGTTCGGTCTGCCGAGCGGCGACAGCCTGGCAAATGACGGCATCTATTCCATTATTGTGCCGATCTTCAGCACGAACATAAAAAATACATATCGGGATTTCATCTTCACGGCGCGCGATCAGTCCGGCGCACTGTCCAATGCGATCATCAAAAGAGTAGTGATCCAATGAGATATTTCTTTTCCATAGTGATCGTTCTTCTTTCTGTCTGTGCCGCACATGCACAGAAACGTTCGGTGTATGCTAAAACATATGAACTGACACAGTCCTCTGCCGGTTCTCCTTTGCAGGCCGGCAACAGCATTACCGATGTCGTTGTTTCGAACGATACCATTTGGCTGGGAACCGGAAAAGGTTTGAGCAGATCCGCGGACGGCGGGCGATCGTGGACGAATTATTTCGGTACAGACGCTTTCGGCTCCGAAGATATTTCCGCCGTCGCGTTCCGCGGTAAAGATGTGTGGGTTGCAACTGCTCACACTGTCGATAAAGATGGACAATCATTGCCGGAAGGAAGCGGCCTCCGATATTCTTCCAACGGCGGCGATACGTGGAAGGTGCTTGCTCAACCTATCGACGTGAATAATGTCGATACGCTTTTTTGGAACTCGAAAAGCACCATTCGTGCTCTCGGAATCACAACTGCCGTCAATAATATCACCTACGACATCGCAATTGCAGGAGATGCCGTGTATATCTGTTCCTTCGCAGGAATGGCGCGTGTCTCTACGGATACAGGGAAAACTTGGCAGCGCGTTATCCTTCCGCCTGATAATCTTACGTCGATCGGACCGAATGATTCACTCAATTTCGATCTATCGCCTTCGGGCGGCGCATTAGGTCTGCAGAATAATTTGAATCACCGCGCTTTTTCGGTCTACGCCGAAAACGATTCGACTATTTGGATCGGTTCTGCGGCAGGACTTAATAAGACGACGAACCGGGGAAAATCGTGGCTTCATTTCAGCAAACAGACACAGACCAATCCGATCTCCGGAAATTTCGTCGTTGCGATAGGCCGTCAAAAAACATTGACGAAAAATATCATTTGGGCTGCAACCATCAACGCCACGGACAATACGGAAAAACGAGGCGTCAGTTTTACGGATGACGGCGGTATCTCCTGGAAGCAGACATTGCTCGGAGAGTTCGCGCATAATTTTGGTTTCAAAAACGATATCGTGTATGTGCCGACGGATAACGGTATTTTCCGTTCGGGTGATCTCGGCCAGTCATGGATACAGACAGGAACGATCTACGATAAAGCGAATCGTCAACGATATTCGCAGAATAAGTTCTTCGGTGCTGCAGCAAATGCTGATACCGTCTGGCTCGGCGGCGGCGACGGACTTGTGAAAACGATTGACAATATCTCCACTCCCTTTGGGAGTAACTGGACGATCCTGCACGCGTCGCGCCCGCTTCCCTCCGTCACTGAAACGTATTCCTATCCGAATCCATTCGCACCGGATGATGAGGTCGTTCGGCTTCACTATGCGACCGGAAAATCCTCATCGGCACACGTCACCATCCGTGTCTTCGATTTTGGAATGAATCTTATCCGAACGGTGATCCAAAACGCACCGCGCGATCCGGGAAGAGAACATGATGAGTCGTGGGACGGTAAAGATGACAAAGGAAATCAGATCGCGAACGGAGTCTATTTCTATCAGATCGTTGTTGAGAACGATGAACCACGATGGGGGAAAATTCTTGCCATCCAATAAACTCCATATCGTTCTTACCGCTCTTTTCTTACTCAGCGCGATGTGCTATGGTCAACTGGCCGCCACACCCGGAGCATTTTCCCGTATGGGCTTCGGCGGACGCGGAATGGGAATGGGAAATGCAATGACGGCAATCCGCACCGGCGAAAATTCAGGATTCTATAATCCGGCCGCGGTAGCGCAATTGAAGCATCAGTATGTCTCGATCTCATACAGCGCACTTTCGCTGGACAGAAGTCTGAATTCGATCTTTTATTCCATGCCGATCGATACCAATGCCGGCATCGCATTCGGTATTTTGAATTCCGGAGTCTCTAATATTGACGGACGGGATAATGACGGTTTTAGAACGGAGACGTACTCCGTTTCTGAGAACGAATTCTTCCTCTCCTTCGCTCTTCGTGTTCGGAAGCTGACCATCGGTCTCACGACAAAGTTGTATTACTATTCGCTTTTCGAAAAACTCTCTTCCACCGCTGTCGGATTTGACGCCGGAGTTCTTCTTCCTCTCTCCGAACATCTTACCGTGGCTGCAACGGTGAAAGATCTCAATGCGCATTACCGCTGGGAGACCTCCGATCTGTATGGACAGTACGGGAATTCAACGATGAACAAATTTCCTACGCGTCAGACGATCGGGATTGCGTATCAGTTCAGTGAATTCGGCGGATTACTTTCAGCAGAATATGAACGAAACAACCGGCAGACATCTATGGTCAAGATCGGCGGAGAGATCAGTCCAATTGAGATGCTTACGCTTCGTGCAGGAATTGACGGATGGGATCTGAAAACGCCCGACCAGGCACATCCCACATTTGGTTTCACCCTGCAGACCGATTATACGGACTGGAAGCCGTCGCTGAATTATGCGTATATTCTGGAGCCGTACGGTCTGTTCACGATTCATGTTATTTCGCTCTCGGTCATTTTATGAAAAAATCAATCGGCGCTTCTCTCATTTTGGTTTTGTTCGGATTGACTCTTCAGGCGCAAACTGTTAAGACAGGATTGCCGTTCCTGAAAACCGGTTCCGATGCACGCTCCACGGCAATGGGTGAAGCATCCACAGGACTCACGGACGATCATTCGACATTCTTTTACAATCCGGCATCCATTCGTTTTTCGGACCGCCGTCAGCTCGCCGTGAGTCATCGCCAAGGCTTTGCTGAAACATCAACAGATTATCTCGGCGCAACACTTCCCGGCAATACGTTCACATTCGGTCTCTCCGCATTGACAACATCCATCAACGATATTGAAGTACGTCTTCGTCCCGGCGATGCTGAAGGAACATTCAGCGCACGCAACGGCGCGATCGGGCTTGGCGCAGCACTGTCAATCTCCGATGATTTGGCATTCGGTCTCAGTGGAAAATTACTTTACGAAAAGATCTACATCGACGAATCGAGCGGCTACGGTATTGATGCAGGACTGCTTTATAGAGTGAATAACGAGATTAATGCAGGATTCAGCGTAGTCAATATCGGTTCCATGAGCGTGCTGAGAAATGAAAAATCCGTTCTGCCGACAACGGTAAGACTCGGCGCATCCTATAGAAATTCCATCGCAGAATCCTTCGGTCTCGTCGGTGCACTCGACATGGTAAGAACGATCGACGATGATAATACACACATTCATGCAGGAGCAGAGATCATTTATGATTCCATGGTCATGCTCCGTGCAGGATATCAGTCCGGGTATGAGACAAAATCATTTTCCATTGGCGCAGGGGTCCTCTATGGAATCGTTCGAGTGGATTATGCTTTCGTTCCGATGACCGGTGCATTCAATCCTAACCATACATTCTCGCTGACGTTCCACCTCTGAACTGTTCCTTCGTGAACAAAAAATCGAACATACTCTTCACCGCAACGTTTTCCACTCCATTCATACGGGAAGATCTGTTGTTCTTGCAAAAACATTTTTCTGTTACTTCAGTCATTTCATCGGGACCTCTCACATTCTTCCGGTGGATCCCTGCATTATGGAAAGCCGATGTAACATTCTCCTGGTTTGCTTCCGTCTATTCATCCATTCTTGTTCTGAAATCTAAATTCCTTCGCGCACATTCAGTCATCATCCTTGGGGGCGTTGACGTTGCGAAGATGCCGGAACTGAATTACGGAATTTGGAACAGCTGGTGGAAATCGATGATCGTCCGTTACGGCATTGTGCATGCCGATATTGTCCTTGCAGTAGATGGATCGATAAAAGACGATGCCATTCGTCTTGCAAAGTATGACGGGAGGAATATCCGCATTATCCCGACCGGTTATGATGCCCGCCGATGGAATCCTGCCGGAGAGAAAGAACAATTCATTCTTACGGTAGCACATTGCGACACGATTCCACGGGCGAAGGTGAAAGGGATCGACTTCCTTGCGGATGTTGCACGCCGCATGCCCCGACAAACATTTCGACTGATCGGAATTACAAAAGAAATAGCGAAAGAGTTTTCCCTTCCTGAGAATGTTACCATTCTTGGAACGGTTCTTCAGGATGAATTGCTCAAGCATTATCAATCCGCAGCAGTGTATTTCCAGCCGTCGCGGCGCGAAGGATTGCCGAACACGCTGTGCGAAGC
>CAIVNT010000181.1 GCA_903907305.1 uncultured Ignavibacteriota bacterium | reverse complement strand
TGCCCTGTATACCACACAACACCCTGGCCGGCCGTTGCGCCGAACAAAGCTTTCGCCATGATCTTCCAGTTCTCTTTGGAACTAAAGGCATCTTTCAATGGATTCGTGGAAGTTTTGCCGGCCGATTTCATTTTTGTGAACAGCGGTGATTCCTGCAGACGCCTACGGATAATATATGAAAAGAGGACAAGGACGATGGAAAGAATAAATGGAATTCTCCATCCCCACTGTTTGAATGCTTCTTCACCGAGAGATGAACGGACGGCAAGGATCACACCGAGTGACACAAACAATCCGAGCGTTGCCGTGGTCTGAATAAAACTTGTGTAGAACCCGCGCTTGTCATCAGGACAGTGTTCGGCGATATAGGTCGCTGCGCCGCCGTATTCGCCGCCGAGTGCGAGCCCCTGCGTGAGACGAAGCAGGACGAGGAATATCGGAGCAAAAATCCCGATAGAATCATACGCAGGAAGAAAACCGATCGCTGTCGTTGCTCCGCCCATCAGCAGGAGTGTTACCAGAAATGCATATTTTCTTCCGACAACATCGCCAATACGGCCGAAGAAGATCGCTCCGAACGGACGTACGGCAAATCCGGTTGCAAAGATTGCCAGCGTGGAGAGGAGTCCAGCAGTGGGATTCTCTTTCGGGAAGAATGCGCCGGAAATGATCGGAGCAAGACTGCCGAAGATATAGAAATCGTACCACTCGATCATCGTCCCTGCGGATGATGCGCCAATGACATTCCAGATCTTGTATTCTTTCAGGAAGTCTGTATTTGCCATGCCTGTCCTAGAGTGTAGGGAAAAAACAGCGAGACGGTGAACTTATTGTTTCTGAATGATCTGAATGACCTTCTGAAGGTCTTCCGGTGTGTCGACCGGATGAGATTCATATTCCGTGATGACACATTTTATTCTGAAACCGTTCTCTAGAATACGCAGCTGTTCCAGTTTCTCTGCGACTTCCAAAGGGGATTGGGTCAGCGTTGTGTACTGCTGCAAAAAATCCGCACGATACACATAGATCCCGAAATGCTTGTAAAATATTGTGCCGTTGAACCAGTCCTCATCCTTTTTTGCATCACGCACATACGGAACGGGAGAGCGGCTGAAATACAATGCATAATTACCTTTGTCCAGCACTGCTTTTACAACATTAGGATTGAAGATATCCTGATGGGCCGAAGTTCTTTTGACAGCAGTTGAGACAACAGCATTCGTGTCGTCGATTAATGCGCGGATCGCCTGGTCGATCAGCTGCGGATCGATCAGCGGTTCATCCCCCTGAATGTTGACGACGATGTCCGCACGAAGATCTTTCGCCACAAGTGCAATCCTGTCACTGCCGCTGTGAATGTCCACCGGCGTCATCTGAACTTGTCCGTTGAATTGACGCACAGCCGTTTCAATCCTCACATCATCGGTGGCAACAACAACAGTAGTAAGAAGTGCCGACTTCATCGCTTGTTCGTACACGCGTTGGATCATTGTCTTGCCGCAGATATTCACCAGCGGTTTTGCCGGCAGACGGGTCGATGCGTAACGGGACGGTATGATGCCGACGATGTTCACGAGATCACTTTTGGTACTTTGAAATGTTCATCCGTTGCAGACGGGGCATTTTTTAACGCTTCGTCTGTGGGTGTGGAGGGTTTCACAATATCCTCACGAAAAATATTCTGCAGTTCTATTACTTGGGCAAGCGGTTCAATATTCGTTGTATCCACCGAGTTCAACTGCTCCATATACTTCAGGATATCGTTGAACTGATGCGTGAACTTTTCTTTCTCGGCGTTGGAGAATTCAAGTTTTGCCAGCATTGCGATATGTTCTACTTCTTTGATCGTGACAGACATGGTTCAGTTCTCTTCTCTGTAATTTTTTGAGATGATTTCTTTAACGGTATTCATCAACTGTATCTCTGCTTCTCGTGTGATAATATTCTTTGTCTCGATCGGTGTATCGATAAGTATTTCTATCCTGGCCGGACGAATGTCGAACGATCCTTTCGGAAGAATCTTGAAACTGCCGTTGATCGTTACCGGAACGAGCGGAACTCCGGATTTCGCCGCCAGCGAAAACGCACCGCGTTTGAACGGGAGTAATTTACCATCGCGCGTACGGGTTCCTTCGGCGAACAACAACACTTGTCCGCCGGAACGGACATCATTTGCAGCGCGGTCCAAACTCTTCATTGCTTCCGTACCTTTTCCCCGATCGACCATGATGTGATGTCCCCACCGCAGCGCCCATCCCCAGAAGGGAACATAGGACAGTTCCTTCTTGAACATGATCCTGATATGCGGGAAGGTATTCATCATTACCGGGATATCGAACATGCTGGCGTGATTGCTTACCAGAATATAATTTCCGTACGGATCGACCTTCTCCAGTCCTTTTACATCCATCGTGATATTGCACATAAAGAGCGAAAATCGTGTCCATGTCCGACCGCTCCAGAAATAGGTCCGGCCCGACCTGTCAAAAGGAACGGAGAGAAGTGCCAGAATGGAGAACGGGATGCACGTCAGGGAAATGATCAACAGTCTAAGAATCGTAAATAACCATCTCATACAGATTGCTCCGCAGCGCGGATGCGCTTATCAATGGAAGGATGACTATAGAATAAAAACTCAACGATCGGATGAGGAGTTTTGTCTGCGAGATTCATTTCCGCAAGCTTGTTCATGGTGGAAACAAATGCCGGCAGATTTTTTGTCCGCTTAACTGCATAGAGGTCCGCTTCAAATTCGTGTTTGCGGGAGAGTATGTTGCCGAGAGGCGAGGTGAAGAGCGAATATATGCCGAGCCAAAGTGTCAACAAGGGAAGAGCCGCCAATTGTGTGATGGAAGTGAAACCGAACCATTCAAGCGATGCCGAATATGCCAGTGAGGTCAGATACAACCCTGCAAAGATACTTGCTGTGCCGACGACGATCCCTTTCCAGATATGACCGTGCGAATAATGTCCCAGTTCATGCGCGAAGACCGTTTCGATCTCATCCTCGGAAAAATTCTCAATCAACGTATCGCCAAGCAGGATCCGTTTGGATTTTCCGATGCCGGTGAATGCGGCATTTGCTTTTTTGGTTGTCTTGCTCAAATTGAACGAATAGATCCCTTCAACGATCATCTTGGTCGATCGTGTCAATGAGGTGATCTTTTGTTTCAACGGTGATTCTTCCAAGGGAGTCAGTTTATAGAAGAGCGGAAGAATGATGATCGGCGCGATACGAGAGAGTCCGATAGAAACGACGAACAGTGTGACTGCAACGGGGAACCACCAGAAGGAGTTAAAAGTGAAAAGGAAAAAGTAGACAAGTAATGCCAATGGAGTGATAATGGGAATCGAGACCAGCAACCCTTTAAAATTTTCCCAGAGCCATTGAATGAATGTTTGATTCGACATGCTGTATCTGTGCTCAAGAATAAAACCGGAGAAGAAGCTGAAAGGAGAAGAGACGATACTGCTGAGTGATCCGAACAATGCCGAAAAAATCAGCAGGGCGATGTATGGATTGGAGGAAACGGAAAATGCGTATTGTTCGACCGATCTGGTGACGTTCGATGTTACCAGTGCGATGGTGAACAAAAATGAGACAGTGCCGCCGGTAAGAGAGACGAGCAATTTCGTCCTATTGTAGCGTTTTACATTCACGCTGGGCACGGTTTCGATCATAAACAAAAAAGGAAGGACGTTCCGACAGGATCATCGGATGACATCTTTGATTACTTTTGGAAAATGAGTAAACCGACAGTGAAGATTGCGGATTGGTTATCTGTGGTTTAATGAAAATACAAAAGGGGGAAGGAAAAAACAAATGATGTTTTTCCTTATTTCTGTGGTCATTTTTGGATGGATTGGTCTTATTCCCACTGTGTGTGGGGTTACTCTCCGGTGAGAAAGCGGACTTTCCCGCTTGCGAGATCGTAGAATCCTCCCAGCACCAGCAATTCGCCTTTCATCATGGCATCAAACAGGATCGGACTCATACTCATTGAACGCCGGATCTGTTCGTGCACATTTTCTTTCACGCTTTCGCTCAGCAATTCACTCTCGACCACTTTTTTCCCGCGTGCTTTTTCCACAGCCGGTGCTATTCTGCGGACGATCGATGCGATATTCGGCGGTACGGTTCCTCCCTCAATGGTCGCTTTCACTGCGCCGCACGATTCGTGGCCGAGCACCACCAGTGTATGAGAATGCAGATGTTCAACGGCGTATTCGATGCTTCCCAGAGCGAGCGAATCCACAACGTTGCCGGCGAGTCGCACAACAAACAACTGGCCGATGGATTCATCAAAGATCATTTCCGGCGGCACCCGAGAATCGCTGCAGGTGACAACAATGGCAAAAGGTGTTTGTCCATTTGCTGTTGCTGTGCGCTGTGCGGCAAGATCCTTTTGCTTCACCGAGCCTGAGACGAACCGTTTATTTCCCTCGGTAAGTCGGAGAAGGTTTGAAACAATGCTGCGTTCCTCCTCAACTCCAACGGTTTCACGCTGAACGGCAGGAGTGACTCCGTGTTTTTCGGATACGTAGATCGTTTCCCGTTTGGGTTTTTTGTCGGTTCCATCGCGCTTCTTCTCTTCATTCATCATTTGAATGGACTTGGAGATCTGTGTTGAGATCCGTTGACGCAGTTCGGATGGATCGATCACCGGATGTTCCTGAGCAGCGATACGGAACGTGAAAGAACAAATGATGATAAAAAAAATATGGTACAGTTTCATAGGTTTAGACGTAATGGTGGTGAGGATTCAGTGAACGCCAATATGCATCCAACACGTGTGCCAAAGAATGGAATGATAAATGGTGTGCTTTCAAGTAGGTGCACCATTCTGTTAAAGGTCAGTGTGAGGATTATTGTGCAGTTGAACGGAGGCATAACAAAAAAAAGTCCCGTTGGACGAATCGGACGGGACTGTTTTTGACAGGTCAGAAACGGATTACTTTGTCTTTTTTACTTCTTTTGGCTCTTCACCCTTCTTTCCGAATTTGGCGCGGAGATCTTCGAGTGAGTAAGATCGTTCCTTGAACGGTTCAGCATCCACCTTTTTTTTAGCGGGAGTTGCAATGCTTTGCTGTGAGCGCATGGAAAGAGCGATACGTTTCAATTGCTCGTTCACTTCTATTACCCGTACTTTTACGATCTGTCCGACTTTCACAACAGTCTTTGCATCTTCAACATATCTGTCCGCCAACTGCGAAATATGCACGAGTCCATCCTGATGGACACCGATATCGACGAAGGCGCCGAAGTTCGCTACGTTGGTGACGATCCCCTCCAATTCCAGTCCCGGCTTCAGGTCAGAGAGTTCCTTAATGCCATCCTTGAATGTTGCGTATTTGAATTCGGCACGAGGGTCGCGTCCCGGTTTCTTCAATTCTGCAAGGATGTCGCGAAGCGTCGGTTCGCCGACGGTCTTGGTGACATATTTTTTTATGTCCAGTTTGTCCAGTGATACCGGATTCTTCATCACTTCATCGAATGTCAGTTTCACATCCGCAAGGATTTTTTCAACGAGCGTATAACTTTCCGGATGGACGCCGGAGCTGTCCAAAGGATTCTTCGCATTGCGTATGCGCAGAAATCCAGCTGCCTGTTCGAATGCTTTTGGGCCGAATTTCGGGACCTTGGTCAGTTCTTTTCTGCTCTTGAATGCCCCCTTTTCATTGCGATATTCAACGATGCTCTTTGCAAGTGACGCGTTGATACCGGCAACGTAACTGAGCAATTCTTTTGATGCCATATTCAAATCCACGCCGACGAAGTTCACGCAGCTCTGTACAGTCTCCTCCAGTTTTTTCTTCAGCAGTTTCTGATCCACATCGTGTTGATACTGTCCGACCCCGATCGATTTTGGATCGATCTTTACCAGTTCGGCAAGAGGATCCTGCAGGCGTCGCCCGATAGAAATGGCTCCGCGGACAGTGATATCGAGTTCGGGAAATTCATCGATTGCGACCTCACTTGCAGAATAGATGGATGCGCCGGATTCGTTCACCACCACTTTCACCGGTTTCTTTTTGATTCCCTTCAGCGCCTCAGCGATGAACTCATCCGTTTCGCGGCTTGCTGTTCCGTTACCGATAGCGATCAGTTCGATATTATATTTTTCGATCAGTTTCTGCACGACCTTTTTTGCGTTCTCGCGCTGTGCTTCACCGGAGGTATGCGGGAAGACGGCAATGTATTCGGAGAATTTTCCCGTTTCATCCATCACTGCCACTTTACACCCCGACCTGAATCCCGGATCTACACCGAGTGTCGGCTTCATTCCGGCGGGAGAGGAGAGAAGCATCTCGCGGATGTTTGTTTCGAACGTTTTGATGGATTCAAGATCGGCGATCTCTTTTTTACTGAGACGGACTTCGCTGATAATGGTGGTCTTCATCAAACGGTCGAATGCATCTTTCAGCATGTTGGAGTAGAACAATCGGACCGCTTCAATCTGCGATTTCGATTCCTGTGTCTCCAAAAAATTGTGGACGTAATCTTCGCTGTACATTACGGAGAACGAGACAATTCCTTCTGCTTCGCCGCGGCGCATGGCAAGCATATTGTGCGGCTGGATATCTTTCACTTTGAATTTGTAATCGCGGTACATCTCGAACTTCGTAGTGCCGACAGGAAATTTTTTCTCATCGATTGTGGAAGCGAACGTTCCTTCGCTCAGCATCAGTTCACGGATATGCTGACGGTATTCCGCTTTCTCGGAGATCTCTTCGGCGAGAATGTCCGCCGCGCCGGCAAGAGCTTCCTGGATCGTTTTCACTTCGAGTTTCTTTGAAAGGAATTTTTCCGCTTCTTTTTCCAGGTTCACCCGTTTTGCATCGGGGTTATTCTTTGCTTTGATCCACTCGGCCAGCGGTTCCAGTCCTTTTTCTTTTGCGATCGTAGCACGTGTGCGCTTCCTCGGTTTATAGGGAAGATATAGGTCCTCGAGGTCGGTCTTGGAAAGACATTCCTGAATGGTCTTCTTTAATTTCGGCGTCAGTTTTTTCTGTTCATCGATCGATTTCAGGATCGTTTCTTTCCGCTCTTCCAGGTCCAGCAGATAATCGAAGCGGTCGAACAGATTACGTAACTGTGTCTCGTCCATCTCGCCGGTCTTTTCCTTTCGGTACCGGGCAATAAAGGGGATGGTGCCGCCGTCCGCACGGAGTTCAAGGGCCGCTGCGACCTGTTTCGGCTGAAGAGTGAGTTCCTGGGAGAGAAGTTTCGGGATATCTAACATAGAGCAATGGATAATGTATAATGGATAATGAAGAATTCACCGCGGAGAACGCAGAGAACGCAAAGGGTTAAGTATTGGTACAAAC
>CAIVNT010000180.1 GCA_903907305.1 uncultured Ignavibacteriota bacterium | reverse complement strand
ATCAGTTCGCAAAGAACGGATCATCCGTTGCTTCGTCCCTGGGTATCTCCGGACGGCTCAGTGTAATGATGAAGGACTCCGCTCAACTCAACACCATCAGTGAAACGGCATTCTCCGATGAGAACGTCCGGTTCGTTTCGTATTACGACGATAAAGGTGAGTGGATAGCCACGCGCGGAAATGATGATAAGATCACGATACCCAAGACCCTTATACAGACACAAAAACCGCAATCACTGGAGACGGAGAGCGATAAGCTGGGGACAGTGGAACTGTTCACGGCTCCGGTATTCGCCCGAGCTGGTGAAACTACTCCCATCGGAACGGTGATCCTCGCAATATCGAAAGAGGAACTGCATGCGAACCGCAACAATGCGTTGATGCTGGCGTTCGGCTCGACAGTGATCCTGCTGGTATTGGTGCTGGTTAGTTTTCGATTCATTCTCCGCCAATTGATCATTCAGCCTGTCCGTCAGGTGATCGACACCATCAACAATGCGGACCTGAACTCGCAGTTCAATTCCGTTCGGAAAGACGAAGTAGGTGATCTTCAGCGCTCGTTCGATGGATTTGTAACGAGCATCAAGAATACTCTCCTACAGGTATCCGAAGCATCGTCCGCCGTGGCAAGTGCAAGCATCGAGATCAGTTCATCAGCGGAACAACTCTCCTCCGGCGCCGGCGAACAGAGTGCACAATCCGCCGAAGCCTCGGGCGCGGTCGGAGAAATGGCCGAAAGTATTAACGAAAATTCCAGGAGTGCAAAAGAGACACTCGAAACAGCTCACCAGGCAAAGCAGACCGCGGAGCAGGGAAGTATTGTTGTTCAGAGGACCGTTGACAGCATGAAGAACATTGCACTGGTCGTGAACAGATCTGCCGAAACCGTGAAGACCCTTGGAAAGTCGAGCGACCAGATCGGAGAGATCGTCAGTGTGATCAACGATATCGCCGATCAGACGAATCTTCTTGCATTGAACGCTGCGATCGAAGCAGCGCGCGCCGGTGAACAGGGACGCGGATTTGCCGTTGTGGCGGATGAAGTGAGAAAACTTGCGGAACGGACCACGAAGGCGACAAAAGAGATCGCATCGATGATCAAGCAGATCCAGTCCGACACAAAAGAAGCAGTCTTGTCCATGGATGAAGGGACCAAGAAGGTCTCCGACGGTATAGAACTGGCGGATCATGCCGGCGATTCTCTGCTGGAGATCAAGAAGATAAGCCAGATCGTGACCGAAAAGGTGACCCAGATATCGACAGCCAGCGAACACCAGTCCCATGCAAGCGCAATGATCAGCAGCAGCGTGGACAAGATCAACGCCGTTACTCAGCAGAATGTTGAGGGAACAAGAATGATCGCCCAATCGGTGGAAGCATTGAATCATCTCACCGATAACCTTCAGCTGCTGCTGGGCAAATTCAAACTCGGTAATGCACGCCAGGGAGGGACAGACCATCCAGAACGTTCACGAAAGGCCGTGACAGAACACGGACAGTTAGTGGACCATTGAACGTTGTACTATTCCGTTGACCATTGCCGGTCTTCGGGATACTCATGATTTGAAAATGTATTTCCACCATTTGCGTCAGGGAGTTACAATATGAAACATACCGCACTTCTTCTCATCATTCTGTGTTCACTGCTTCCGTCTGCAGCCTCGGCTCAGAATTTCAATAAAGTGATCGAGATCGTCGGCGGGCTGGAAGAGTCCATGAAAGGGCTCATCACAAAAGAAGAGAAGACCCGCACCCAAGAGATCGCAGCGCTTCGCTCCGACATCACTTCGCTGAAGACAGCGCTGTTCAAAGAAGATACAGTGAACAGCAAACATTTGCTTATCGCTTCTGCTGATGCTCAGAACGTTTTGGACAGACTTGAAGTATTGGAGAACCGTCCGGTTTCTCAGGGACAATCCCCCGAACTGAGTTCGCTGGCCGGACAGCTCGATCAATTGGTCGATGAACTGAAGAAGGTGGTTGAAGAAGGAAAAGCACTGCAGCAGAAACAAGTCTCCGTTCCTCCACAATTATATACCATTACCGGTCAGGTCCGTCACCGCGGTGAAGTGGACGGACGGACATTCGCTCCGGAAGCCCGCGCCATCGGATACAATCTGCTCCGTTCGCGGTTCACGGTGTCCATTGCACCTGCCGCTGATACAAAGATCTTGTTCCAACTGCAGGATTCACGCGTGTTCGGCGCCGGGAATCCCGCATTGAACCGCGGTGTGCAGGACGGAATGTCGAAATCGATCGATTTTCATCAGGCATACTTTGCACTCACCAACGTGCTGTCCCTTCCCATCAATGTGAAACTCGGCAGACAGGAACTGGCGTACGGAAAACAGCGATTGATCGCCTCCGCCGGATGGAATAATTTCGGCAATACATTCGACGCGGTCTCCGCTCAATACGCCGCTGGTCCTGCAACTGTCGATGCGTTCTTTGCAAAACTTGTCGGGAGTCAGACGAGCGTCTATTCTGAGAATATCACCGGTCTGAATTCCCTTGTAAAATACAGTGATGCTCATACAGCCGATGCATTCGTCTTCTATGACAATAACACAACACCGCTGCTGAAAGGGATAGATAAAGGAAAAGCAAGACTCGGACGGTATTCATCCGGTATTACACTGATGGGAAAACCGAAACCGTTCGACTACGATGCGGAAGTGATCCTTCAGCGCGGTTCATATGCTGTCACGGACAGTTCGTCCGTCTCATCGATCTCAGCTTATCTCTATTCACTCTCTGCGGGATATCTTATTGATGCTGAGAGCAAATTACGCGTCGGAGTGAAATTTCAGGTGATGTCCGGCGACGACAATCAAAAGGTCGGCAAATACTCGAGCTATAATACACTCTTCTCATCTGCCCATTCATTCTTCGGGTATATGGATTTCTTCCCGAAATCTACGCCTGAATACGGCGTTCGCGCGTATTCTGCTCACTCCAGTATGGATCTGTCTCCGTCACTCTCCTGGGCGGCCGACATCTATTATTATCTGTATGATGCGGTGCCGACACTTAAAACACCTTCGGGCGCGATCGTCAAGGATCAGTCGCTCGGTTATGAGACCGATCTGACAATGACATACAAGTATTCCACGATGGTAACGATCAATTACGGCGGCAGTGCGTTTCTTCCTGATGCAGCGATGATCGCTTTGAAGGGACCGTCGGTATCGTATTGGGGATTTTTAATGACAACGGTCAATTTCTGATCTGCGTCGATCGTCAAGTGAACACCAACGTGAAAGAGTAGAGATATCATCACCGCTGTCAGCTTGATCTTACGGTGAATGTTCCGGGCAATATATTGAGGCTATCATGAAACTTCATCTGCGTAACATCATTTTTTTTGGATTGATCAATCTCTCCACTGTGGGATTGATCGCACAAGAGACGGGAGAAAAGAAACCGCTGTCCGTTCGCGAACAACTGGAACAGCTTGCCGCAGAGGAGAAGAAACAGCAGATCCCGAATACACCGGTGAAACGCGAGAATGAACAGCTTACCCGGGTAAAACAACGAAGCAACCCTGTCGTTGCAGAAAAAAAAGATCCCGTCACGGTACCAATAACGTCATCTGTTACCGCACAAGCGGAGCCGGTGGCGGAAACTCCATCGGTGATACCGACGAGATCAAAAGATATTCGGGATGGTCCCGAAACGGAAAAAGGAACACTCAGAAGTTATGCTTTACTTACACTCATCTTTCTCTCTCTTCTTACTTTTATCTTGAAAAGGAAAACTATTATGAAATGGCTTAACGATCTTAAAATAAATAATAAACTGATGCTTGCGTTCGGTCTGGTCTGCGTCATCGCGACCGTCATCGGATATGTCGGCTTCACTGAAACGAACAATATGGCTGCAGCAAGTCAGGTGATGTATGAAAAACAAGCATACCCGATCGGCGTGCTTGCCAATATGGATGACCGATTTCAACGGATCCGTGTGAACACCCGTGACATTCTTATCGCAACAACACTTGAAGATATGGCGGACAATATTGAAAAGATTAAGACATACCGCGAAGAGATCGACGGATTCGCAAAGAAGTATGAAGTAACGATCCTTACAGAAGCAGGCAGGAAGAAGTTCGATGAATTCGTCGATGCCAGAAAGGTGTATGGAGGCAATTTGGACGAACTGATCTCTCTTGCGAAAGTGAATAAAGATGCTGAAGGATACAAACTATTGAACGGCGATATGGCAAAAGCTTCCAGAGTCGAGCAGGACCTGATCTTCGGAATGCTGGAACAAAAGATGAATCTCGCCGAAGCAGGTGCAAAAAAGAATGCAGAAGATGCTCAGTCGGCATCGGTGCAGATACTGACCATTCTTGTCATTGGCATTGTTGTATCGTTCGGTCTTGGCATCTTCATTGCGCGTTCCATTGCAAATCCTGTGAACGATGTCGTGCTCAATATTAAGAATGCGGATCTTCATTCGCAGTTCAACTCAACACGAAAAGATGAGATCGGTATGCTGCAGCAGGCGTTCGACGGTTTCGTTCTCTCTATTAAACAGACCTTAGTTCAGGTTTCGGAGGCATCCGCCGCCGTTGCCAGCGCAAGCACACAGATCAGTTCCTCTACAGAGGAACTTGCCGCCGGTGCTCAGGAACAAAGTTCACAGTCCGCCGAAGTTGCGGGAGCGGTCGAAGAAATGACCAAGACCATTATGGAAAACTCGCGCAATGCCAGCGACACGGCAAGCACGGCAAAGAAAGCGAAAGATACCGCTGTTGAAGGGGGAGATGTCGTCCGCCGGACAGTGGACGGGATGAAAGAGATCGCGAAGGTCGTGAATAAATCCGCCGATACCGTGAAAGCACTCGGTAAATCGAGCGATCAGATCGGTGAGATCATCAGTGTGATCGATGATATTGCTGACCAGACCAATCTTCTTGCATTGAATGCTGCCATCGAAGCAGCACGCGCAGGCGAACAGGGACGCGGATTCGCCGTTGTCGCCGATGAAGTGAGGAAACTTGCCGAACGGACAACGAAAGCAACGAAAGAGATCGCTTCAATGATCAAACAGATCCAGACCGATACAAAAGAAGCGGTCATCTCTATGGATGAGGGGACGAAGAAGGTCGGTGAAGGAATTACGCTTGCAGACCGTGCCGGCGCATCGTTGGAAGAGATCGTTCAGATCAGCCAACAGGTGACGGATAAGGTGACTCAGATCGCAGCAGCAAGCGAAGAACAATCCAGCGCAAGCGAACAGATCAGCAAGAATGTGGAAGCGATCAGCGCCGTTACTCAGCAGAGTGCCAGCGGCACTCAGCAGATCGCACGCACCGCAGAAGATCTGAACCGGCTGACCGAGAACCTGCAGGAGATTCTGGCGAAATTCAATCTGAACGCATCGACAGACGCCGGTCGTCGTGAAGCTACGACTGCCCGTCCGAAGAGCTATCACCAGAAATCAAAAAAGGCCGTTTCTGAAAACGGACAATTAGTAGAACACCATTAACGAACAACTTTGCGGCGGATCTTGCCGGTCCGCCGCAGAGCAATGCTGTTGCAGTGTCGGGAACATAATTTTTCGCAGAGCTCCTAAGACGAAGGAAGAATATTATGGTGATATGGGACAATGTCATGGAGGTACATATCGAATCGATCGATGTTCAGCACCGGACATTGGTTGCATTGATCAATGAACTGCAGAATGTGATCGACAACGGCGGACCGCAAGTGATGGTCGGTTCTGTCCTTTCCAAAGTGATCGATTATACAAATTTCCATTTTGAGCACGAAGAGAATTGTCTCATTGTGGGATGCTATACCAGGTTCAAAGAGCATCAATGTATCCACAACGAGATCTCGCAAAAGCTGAAGCAGTTGGAACGGGAGTACCTCAATGGAATACCGGGCGTGGCACCAAGAGTACTTGAATTGCTCCAACGTTGGGCAATGGAGCATATTATGAAGACGGATCAGTTGTATTCCAAACAGCTTGTGAATGCCGGCTTGCAATGATACCGATGTTTTACCGATGTGAAATTCAATGATCCATTATTTCTGTTTGATTGAATCGTTCTTGATGAAAATGAACATGATATCCAAGTCAGTAGAAAGCTACATCAACGATCGGTCTAACGGAGGAGTTCTATGCGTACAGTAATGGATCTGCTCGCCTTAAAGCAATACCGGCTCGGCAAGAAGTTCCTAACGATCAGCATTCTTATCGTTATCCCGCTCTCGTTGCTCGGATATTTTTTTACGGCGGAGAAGTTCGCCACCATTCACGTCACCCAGAATGAGATCCGGGGTATCGGGCATGTAGGGCCGGTGAAGGAACTGATCAGACATCTTCAGCAGCACCGGGGTTCCAGCGCCACATACCTGGGTGGTAAGACCGAATTCAAACAAAAAATGCTTGATCTTCAAAATAAGATCGCAACCGATGTGACGGCCATTGAAATGCAAAATGATTCCACCCGCTCGTATTATGCGGTGGATGAGGAATGGAAGGTCATAACGGGGCGGTGGAGCGAACTGAAAGGATCAGTGTTCGGACTTCAGGCACCGGAAAGTTTTGCGAAGCATACTGAATTGATCAATTCCTGTATGTCGCTCATTACGACCATTGCCGACCGGTCCAGTCTAACTTTTGACCCGAATTCGTTGACCTTCTATCTGATGGATGTTGCAACATCGAAATCGATCTTTGTCACGGAATATCTCGGCCGACTTCGTGCTAAAGGGAGCAATGCGATAGTTAAGAATGATGTGACAATTCAGACAAAATCACAGGTCATCTCACTGATGAGCGTCAGCAAGGAGTCCCTGGAAAAAATGTTCGCTGAAATGGAAAAGATCTATTCAACGGAACTCGCCATCAAGGACCGGATGATCTCGGTGGAAAAGAATGCCAAAAGCAGCACGGATGCATATTACCGGCTTGCGCAAGAGGGCATTGTCAATGCTCAGGATATCCAAATGGATCCGAAGACATATTTTGATCAAGCAACGGCAGCCATCGACAATATCTTTCTTGTCTGCGATGTTACCTCCGCAGAACTCGTGAAAGCACTCCGTTCCAGAGAACGGTTGTTGATGAATGAATTGGCCATTGTTGTTTCCATCTGCGGTGCAGCAATATTGCTTCTGGGTGTGGTCTTTTTTTCCATTGTCCGGAACATTCGCAAGAATGTGAGCCATATCGTAGAAGAACTTCAAGAATTCGCCTCCGGCAATACGTGTGTGCGGGTCTCTGTCGATTCCAAGGATGAGATGGGTGAACTGGCAATATCATTTAATCGAATGGCGACTGATATCAACGTGACCTTAGTGAGAGTTTCCGAATCATCCGCTGCTGTTGCCAGCGCTAGTACACAGATCAGCAGCAGCACAGAGGAAATGGCGGCGGGTTCTCAGGAACAATCGTCACAAGCGGGAGAAGTTGTCGAGAAGGTCCGGCTCATGACACAGACGATCACGGCGAACGCAAACAATGCCGGTGATGCAGTGCGGATCGCCACTTTGGCGAAGGAAACTGCACAATCCGGCGGTGACGTTGTGCAACGGACAGTCACAGAGATGAAAAGTATCTCCGACGTAGTGTACCGTTCTGCCAATACAGTGAAAGCACTCGGTGAGTCCAGCAATCAGATCGGCGAGATCGTTTCTGTCATCGACGATATAGCGGATCAGACAAACCTGCTTGCGTTAAATGCAGCGATAGAAGCTGCGCGTGCGGGGGATCAGGGACGCGGGTTTGCCGTCGTAGCGGATGAGGTGCGAAGACTTGCCGAAAGGACCACCAAGGCGACCAAAGAAATTGCCGTGATGATCAAACAGATCCAGAACGACACGAAACTGGCGGTGATTTCGATGGATGAAGGAACAAAGAAAGTGGTTGACGGCATTACCCTTGCGGATAAGGCAGGTTCATCACTCCAGGAGATCGTAGCGATCAGCCAGCAAGTAGCAGATAAAGTGTCGCAGATCGCCGAGGCGAGCCGACAACAATCGCTCGACAGTGAATTGATCAGTAAGAATGTTGAATCGATCGGTGCTGTTACACAGGAAAGTGCCAGTGCAACGCATCAGATTGCGAAGACCGCGGAGGATCTGAATCATCTCACGGAAAATCTCCAATCCATTCTCTCAGCATTCAAACTGAATGACGATGCGGTCGGCGGACCGGTCCATACATCAGCAGTCAAGCATAAGGTGGTTAAACGATCGAAGGAGCATCTTCTGCAGCACGAAATGGCGTAAAAAGGATCCATAGAATTATCGACAATATCCTGAAATGGCGGATGAGACATTTCAAACGTGAGTTTGAATCATCAGACGCTGGGTAGAAATATTCCAATGCGGGGAACGGATCGATTGAATGAGCAATTCTCATTCATAAAGAAAAGCCGGCGTGCAGTTGAGTTGTGATGCCATTCTGTCCATCAATATTATATTATCAACACACGAAAAATATTTATGAAAACGAAACGCTCACTCAATGTTCAGCAGAAACTGTATCTCTTTCCGGCCATTATTATTGGCGTGATGTTCATTGCCTGGGGATGGTATTCCGAGGTCAGTCAGGGAAAAGAATCAGAGAATGCATTCCGCGGTCAACTCTCCGTGCTTGCCCATACTTCCACCTTTATGAGCCACGGCTCCGCAGAACAGCTGGCAGAGGAAAAAGGATGGAATTTCCACCGTATTCTTGTCGATGCCGAAACGGATACAACCTCCTTTGGAAAATGTGAACAGCGCGCAATGGCGACTCTCAAAACCGATGCGGCAATGAAATCGTACGAAGAAAAAATTCCGACCGATTCAGCGCAACTGTTGGCGGTGTTCGTTCCTGCAAGAATCCAGAGTGAATGCTATACCTGTCACAATGAATCCGGTGTTGATATCTTCGGCGGAAAGAAAGAAGGGGAATTGGTCGCGGTCTTCGGCGTGTCGGGTTCACTCGCAGCAGTAGAAGCACATCAGGCGGAGATATTCTATTTAACGGTGGTCATCTGTATCGTATGTGTTGTGGTGACCATTGTGGTCATTCGTACCACATCGCATACGATCGTCGTTGGTCCGGTGAAGGAGCTTTCATTGCAGTCAGAGAAGATCTCCACCGGCGACCTGCGCTCGATGGTCACACCGCATCTCGAAAAGAAGATGGTCAGTCGGGATGAGATCGGTACACTTTCCCGTTCCTATAAGACGATGCTCGATTCGCTTCGTTCTCTCATCCTTCGGTTGATGGACTCGGCAAATTCCGTTGCATCGGCATCACAGCAGATCAGCAGTACTTCGGAGGAGATCGCCGCCGGTACGATCCAGCAATCATCACAGGTGGAAGAGGTCTCAACGATGATCGAAGAGATGTCCAATTCCATTTATAAGAATTCCCAGAATGCAGTCGAAACGGCAGAAACAGCACGAAAGGCAAGCCAATCGGCTGCCGGAGGGGAACGGCTCGTTCGCCAGACCATCGAAGGGATGAAACGGATCGCCGTGGTGACACGTGATTCTGCAAAGACGGTGAATACGCTTGAACATTCCAGTGAACAGATCTCCGAGATCATCTCTGTGATCGACAGTATTGCGGATCAGACCACTCTTCTGGCACTGAATGCCGCTATTGAAGCAGCGAGGGCAGGCGAACAGGGACGCGGATTTGCTGTTGTTGCGGGCGAAGTGCAAAAATTAGCGGACAGGACAACCTCCGCCACGAAAGAGATCAGCGACATGATCAAGAAGATCCAGACCGACACACGGGAAGCGGTCCGCTCGATGAACGAAGGAACACGAGAAGTGGAAAAAGGAATTGAACTCGCCGAACAGGCCGGGACCGCGCTCACCGAGATCAAGACCACCTCTGAGCAAATGAACACAATGATCGGTCGGATCGCCGATGCAAGCAAGGATCAATCGGTGAATGCAGAACAGATGACAAAGAATGTCGTCTCTATCACGAATATGACCTCGCAGACCTCCACCGGTGTACAGCAGATCGCCTTGGCGTTGGAAGAACTGAGCAATTTAACTACAACACTGCAGGACATTGTGAATAATTTCACACTGGACGGACAGGAAAAGGATATACACAATTCGTCGGAGTACACTCAACAACCGTCGGGGAAGAGAACGATCGCTCTTCAGGAAGAGAATTCATTCAGCGACCGGGAATATGAGCAGGTATAATGGAGTGCCGTATTCAATTCGGTGCTGAGCCGGATTGCACAAAGAGTTCTTACGGCTGTGAGTGAATAGGTATTTCACAATGAAATGATCGGTAAAGCATTTTTCAGAGCGTCTCGCAGCACATAGTACATATCTACCGCAAGCAGGAACTGAAGGAAATTGTATGCCGCAAATAGCCTGGAGTGATACGTTAAGTGTCAGTATTCCGTCGATCGATGTGCAGCATAAAGCGTTGATCGCAATGATCAATGAATTGGACGGAGCAATTTATCGCAGACAATCCGTGATCATCACCGGTGCGATCATTGAGAAGTTACTCATGTATGCAGAACATCATTTTTCGTATGAAGAACAGTGTATGGAACAGTGTGCATTCGCACATATCGAAACGCATCGGTGCCAGCACGATGAACTCCGTGTAAAAGTAAAAGAGTTCAGTATCGCTTTTAACAATTCCGTCCCCGGCATCAGCGAAGACCTTTTGGAATTCCTGAACCTGTGGCTGCAGAATCATATTTTGAGATCCGACAAAAAATATACATCCCAATTTCAAGTGCACAATATTGCATAGCGCTTTTCTCGGGTAAATCCTTGATGAGTGCAACGATTCCTGTTCGGTACTTTGAAGTATTGTTCTGAAGACACCATATACACTAATATCAGAAAGATAGTATGAAATACTCTGTTCAACCAACCAACGAAGAACTCGTCATGCGGGACAATGAATTCATCATCTCCAAGACCGATCTGCAGGGAAAGATCACGTATGCAAATCGGACATTCATGGAATACAGCGGATTCACGGAACAGGAATTGCTCGGAGCTCCGCACAGCATCATCCGTCATCCCGATATGCCGCGCGGAGTCTTCAAGCTCCTTTGGGATACTGTTCAGAACGGCGTGGAGATCTGTGCCTACGTGAAGAATATGTCCAAGTCCGGTGCGTTCTACTGGGTCTTTGCAAATGTCACTCCCGTGGTGGACGCAAATGGTTCCATCGTCGGATATTATTCCGTCCGCCGAAAACCGAAACCTCAGGCAATCAGTGCCGTCGAACCACTGTACCGCGAGATGCTCCAGGCAGAACAACGAACGAATTCCAAGGAAGCACCTTCTGCATCGGTGCAATTAGCGGTTGATAAATTGAAAGCATTGAGCATCGAATATGATGAGTTCGTTCTTTCACTCTAAGTTCATTCCCAATCACACATGGTAAACAAAGGACAGACAATGAAACGCTTTCAAGATCTGAAGATACGAACGAAACTCCTCATAGCATTTCTCGGGATGGCTACGGTCTCCGGTGTGATCGGGTGGATAGGTTATGATGCTGCAGAGAGCATGATGAAACTGCAGGATACATTATATGCCGACCGGCTCGTTCCGATCCGGGATCTCGGTATTGCGAGTGGAGCGATCCATCACACCGACGCCAGGATACAACAATTGATCAATACCAAGGATGTTGTCGAAAAACAGCAATTGAATGAAGAGATATCGACGGAGATAGCGAAGGCCAACGACCTGATCAATGCATACAGCAAGACCTATCTGGTGAATGAAGAGGTTGTACAATTGGGTAAATTTCGAGAAGAATGGCCGAAATATATGTCTTCTGTTGACAATATCCGATCACTTGTACAGCAGTCCCGGAATTTCGATGCACAAAAGATCGTCGATACGGAATTCAAAAAACGTTCAGAATCATCGGTTGCCATCGTTGAGGAATTGGCCAACATCAATTCCCGAGTTGCTGAAGAGATCGATCATGAAACCGACGCTTCGTCAAAATGGGCGGTCATAAAACTATTGGTCTCACTCTTTGCCGGTCTCGTTATTTCCGTTTCGCTGGGTATGTTCTTCTCCCGATACATTTCGAATGTTCTGAGCCAGATGGTGAACGCATCCAATAAGATCGCACAAGGCGAGATCGATCAACGGATCGATTATCGTTCCAAGGATGAATTCGGGAACCTTGCCGACTCATTCCGCAGTATGATCGACTACATGCACGGCATCGCCACTGCATCCGAAGCGATCGGGAAAGGGAACCTTGATGTGAATGTATCCGCAAAATCATCGAATGATACCCTTTCGAACAGTTTCATCCGCACGGCCAGTGTGCTGAAGAGTATGAGCAAAGAGATCAACACATTGAATGAAGCAGGACGGAACGGTTCGCTGAGCGTTCGGGGGAACGCCTCTCAATTCCATGGTGAATTCAAACAGATGATCCAGGGGATCAATGAAACGCTCGATGCTATTGTCATTCCGCTCAACGAGAGCAATGAAGTATTATTTAAGATGTCGCACGGCGACCTCTCCGTACGGTTGAATAATAATTATAAAGGAGACCTTCAAAAGATGAAGCAGTCCGTCAATACGGTCGGCGAATCCCTCTCCAGTGCATTGCAGAATGTTGCATTCTCCATCCAGGCAACGGCAACAGCAAGCAGTCAGATCTCCGCATCGGTTGAAGAGATGACCTCGGGATTGAATGAACAATCCAGTCAGACATCCGAAGTCGCCAGCGCAGTGGAAGAGATGGCAAAGACCATCATGGAGAATTCCAAGAATGCAGTCGATACATCCGAGACCGCAATGAAAGCGAAACAATATGCACAGGAAGGATTCGACGTTGTAGAAGAGACGGCGGTCGGTATGACGAAACTTGCGGCGATCGTCCGCAAATCGGCAGAGACCGTGCACGAACTCGGCCGCTCGAGCAATCAGATCGGTGAGATCGTCCGTGTGATCGAAGATATCGCCGATCAGACGAATCTCCTTGCTCTAAACGCCGCAATCGAAGCAGCACGAGCCGGCGATCAGGGACGGGGATTTGCGGTTGTTGCTGATGAAGTGCGAAAGCTTTCCGAGCGGACGACAAAATCGACGAAAGAGATCGCTGTGATGATCAAGAAGATCCAGAGCGAAACGTTCGGCGCGGTTGAGTCGATGGAAGAAGGAACGAGGAGCGTCGACGTCAGTATCGAGCAGACAGAAAAAGCACGTAGATCGCTGAGCCATATCTTGGATATCTCTCAGCGGGTAACGGATATGGTCTCGCACATCGCAACGGCAAGCACTGAACAGACAAAAGCAAGCGACGTGATCAGTAAGAATATCGATGCCATCAGCGCGGTCGCTCAGCAGAGTTCTGTCGGCAACCAGCAGATCGCTAAAGCCATGAACGACCTGAACCAGCAGACAGATCATCTGCAGAATCTCATCTCCACATTCAAGTTCTCCACTGATGAGTCGAAGCAGCATGCGCCGAGAACGGTACGGAACGAAAAAAAATACCGACAGCCGGCATATGAGAACGGTTCAATGGACCATCACAACTAGTGCTGTTTCTAAAGAATAATATTGCAAATAATACTGTTCATGCTGAGCAACCTGCCGGCAGGCAGGCAGGCAGGCAGGCAGGCAGGCAGGCAGGCAGGT
>CAIVNT010000179.1 GCA_903907305.1 uncultured Ignavibacteriota bacterium | reverse complement strand
GGATCACTCTTTATCCCGAAGCGGTACCGCCGTCCGATTCATCTCATCTATGCTTTCTCCAGAGTTGCGGATGATATCGCGGATGAAGGAAATATGCTGCCGGAGACAAGGATCGCCAGTCTTGATGCATGGGAGCGTTCGTTGGAAAATGCGCTTCGCGGTGAGAAGGATAATGATTTTTTTGTGGAACTGGCCGATGTTGTGCGTGAGTTCAACCTTTCCCCGGAACTATTGAAGGACTTATTGATTGCATTCCGTCGGGATTCTGCCAATCTGAGATACAAAACGTTCGATGAACTGCTGGACTACTGCCGCTACTCGGCGAATCCTATCGGTCGGCTGCTGCTGCAGGTATTTAATTGTTCCAACGAAATTACGCAAAAATATTCGGATCACATCTGCACTGCTCTGCAATTGGCCAATTTCTGGCAGGATATTTCAGTTGATACACGAAGGAATCGTTTCTATATTCCTCAATCAGAATTGGCTCATTTTGGACTTACTGATCAGGATCTTTCGAGTGGATCGAATCCCGAAAAATTCTACGCTCTGCTGAAACGCCAGGTTGCACGGACGGAATCATTTCTGATGGATGGGAAACCGCTTCTCGAACTGACATCAACAGAACTGCGGTTTGAAATGCGGTTGATCTGGCACGGCGGAATGACCATTCTGCAGAAGATCAAAGCGGTTGATTACGAAACCCGGCTCAACCGTCCTGCGCTGACATTGATCGATAAAGCGTCAATATTTTTTAAGGCACTTCAACACTGACCATGGAACATCTGCTCACAGCGGACATTATAGAAAAGAATAAGCGGAGCAATTTCTATTATTCGTTCCTGCTTCTTCCCAAACCGAAACGCGAGGCGATCAATATCGTCTACGCATGGTGCCGTATTGCAGATGATATCGTTGATGATGAAGCCAGCGTCTCCACCAAACGCCAATCCTTACTGCAGTGGGCAAAAGAATTCGAACTCGGACTGTCCGGCACATCCCGCTTTCAGCTTGTGAACAAACTCTCGCAGATCATCAAACGGTTCAATATCCCGCTCCACCATTTCAACGATCTGATCAAGGGGATGGAGATGGACCTTGTGAAGACACGCTATGAAACGTTTGAAGATCTGAAACTTTATTGTTACCGTGTGGCATCCACTGTCGGACTCATCTGCACCGAAATCTTCGGATACAAACACGAAGGGGCGAAAGTGTATGCGGAGAATCTGGGACTTGCTCTTCAGCTGACCAACATTATGCGTGATGTTTCCACCGATGCGAAGAAGGGGAGAATCTACATTCCGCAGCGTGATATGGATTATTTCGGATACAGCGAAGAGGAACTGTTCGCGGGAAAATATAATGTGAAGTTCAAACGGTTGATGATGTATCAGGCGGAACGCGCCCGCTCGTATTTTACCGAAGCTATCAACCATCTCTCGAACGAAGACAGACCGCTCTTTATTGCTGCATTGATCATGCAGGAGATCTATTTCCATCTGCTGCTGGATATCGAAAAAGCCGACTATAACATTTTTACGCACCGCATTAAAGTCTCCACAACAAAGAAACTCCTCATTACCGCGTCTGTCTGGTGGAAGAACCGGTCGTAAGTATGCCGAGCAGATCACCCGACGTGCTGATCATCGGCGGCGGTCTTGCAGGACTTACTGCAGGAGTTCAACTCTCATCCCTCGGTTTTTCCGTTACACTGATTGAACAGAAACCAAAACTCGGCGGACGCACGTATTCCTTTCTCCATCCCGAGACCGGCGACGAAGTGGATAACGGTCAGCATCTGATGATGGGGTGTTACCATTCCACGTTGAAATATCTCCGGATGATCGATCGCCTTTCGATGGTCGAGATTCAGCAAACACTTTCCATTCTCTTCCGAAGTGAAAATAAACCCCCGGCCATACTTCGAACGTCAAGACTTCCCGCACCGTTCAACGTGCTTTCGGGACTGATGCAATTGAAAAGCCTTTCGGTCTCCGACCGAATAGCATTGCTTCGTGTCGGCGTGCAGCTCATCATCAGGAATCCCGATACGGACAAGCAGCTGCAGTCCATTTCGGTGACGCAATGGCTGGATGAATTGAAACAGCCGGCAACGAACAAAAAGTATCTGTGGGATATTATCGCTATCGGTGCATTGAACGATTCCACCGAAAAGATCTCCGCCGCACTTTTTGTGAAAGTGCTCAAATCCGCATTCTTCGGCAGCCGGGTGAATTCATCGATGGTCATTCCGAAAAAAGGATTGAGTCCCGTATTGGTGGACGGTGCGGCTGAATTCATCGTGAAGAACGGCGGAACCATCCTGGTGAACCAGTCGATTCAATCGACCAAGCAGAATAGCGACACAATCATTTCCGTCACACTGGATAATGGAGAAGTGATCATGCCGAAGTCGGTCATCTCGGCGGTTCCATATTTCGACCTTCCAAAGATATTTCCTGATCCCGCAGCGATCGGAGTGAAAGGTGTCGACCGGTTCATCTCTTCACCCATCATTACTGTTCATCTCTGGCTGGATGCGCATTTCATGCCGGAACAATTCGCCGCCCTGCTTGATTCTCCGTTCCATTGGGTCTTCAATAAATCCGTGATCTATGGAAAAGAACATCAAGGACTGATGTATCTTGCATTGGTCGTAAGTGGTGCACACGATCTTGTTGAAAAAGAAAAAGATGAATTGACGGAACTTGCTCACAATGAATTGAAACGCTTCTATCCAGCGGCCTCCGCAGCATCTGTTATCCACTCGTTGATTATCAAAGAAAAACGAGCGACTTTCTCTCCATTCGTTGGAATGGAACAGTATCGTCCATCGAACATTACTTCACTGAAGAATCTTTTTCTGGCAGGGGACTGGACCGATACGAAACTTCCCGCGACCATCGAAGGGGCGGTGCAGAGCGGATTCTCTGCGGCGGAATTAGCTGCGCAACAGTTGAAACACGAAAAATATTATTCTTGAATTGTATCAACACAGCGTATTTTTAGCGATGAAATATTAATTTGTTAAAAACGCAGAGTAAAATTGTTGCCACAGATTTACACAGATATGATGGCTAAAACGTTGAAATGAAAATCAGTGTAATCTGTGGCAAAAAACCTTACTGAGTAGTTTCCTTGAATTCTCATCAACAAAAAATGTCTTTCACTTATCATCTTCTTCTACAATATGAAACAATTCTTTCTTCTGATGAACTTCGCCGGGATACTGATGCTCGCCGGCTGCTCCAAAGATGCACCGACAGGGACCCCTCCGTTCGAACCGCCGCCGACTCTCAGCGGAACGTGGGTGGGAACGGTGAGCGGTAATTCCATGGGGATGCAGCTGAACGATCTTCATGACGGTACAATATCGGGAACGGGATCGTTCTATGGATGGAGTGTGCTTGTCAATGGAACGACGAAGTATCCGAAATTGGAATTTACCTTCACAACGCCCGGAATTATGCCCGCGCATTTTGAAGGGAGCCTTGTCGAAAAAGATTCTATGGTCGGATTATTCAACTATACCGGCCTCTCCAATGAGGCCACATTTCTTCACAGAGTAAAATGACCCCGCTATGAGCTCTCTATCACTCGTTTTGATGTTCCTGCAAATGCTCATTCCCGGCGATGCACCGGAGACACATTCATCCGTTGGTGTGAGTATTTCCCGTCCTTCCAATCCCAATTATTTTTTTGATTATTGGAAATTGGGATACGGCATTTCATATCAGCGTTCATCAATGCCGGCAGAATCGTATGGATGGCTGCTGCTCGGTGATGCGAATTGGTTTCCTCTCGATCAGACGCGTCTCTTTCAGCGATTCGGTGTCGATCCGGATCAGACGAAGATGACAGGTGGAAGTGCCGTTACTCTTTCATTCTCTGCAAATATGAATTACCGTGTTCCCGGGTATACAGAGACTGTTCCGTATGTGTTTGGCGGATTCGGCGTTTCATTCTCGGATATTTTGGGATCGACAATCACCTATCCGTTCAACACAACAGAGAAAGGAATGCAGACCGGAATAGGATTTATTTTTCCTGTCGGTATGTATGTGGAAACAAAATATAGAGGAACGACGGACATCGTCATTATGCTGAAACATAATTTTGGAATTCCGGTCAGCAAGAATTCCCTGTCGGGAAATACAGCACTTACCATTGGTTTCAGACTTGATTAATTGAAAGTACATTTTATGAAGAAAATATTTATCTTTTTGTTCTGCATTGCTTCGTTGTATGGACAGGAAGCCTCCAAACCGGTCTACACCATCACCACGGAGCGCGAAGGGACACCGATCGGCTCGTTCAATATTGAATTGTTCCCGCTCATCGCACCCAAAACGGTCCGTTACTTCGACAGTCTCGTGACGATCAAATTCTTCGACAGTCTTGCGTTCCACCGTGTGGTCCCAGGATTCGTCATTCAGGGAGGAGATCCGAATTCCCGCAATCTTCCCCGCGACACGTGGGGAAACGGAGATCCCGCGCAGACGAATGTTCCTGCGGAATTCAGCAACGTTGCATATCTCCGCGGGATCCTCGGCGCGGCGCGCGATACCGATCCGAACAGCGCGAATTCGCAGTTCTTCATCTGCGTTTCCAATGCTACATCGTTGAATGCACTCTACACGGCATACGGCAGAGTGACATCGGGAATGAATCTATGCGATTCCATCGTCGCTTCACCGCGTGATGTGAATGACAATCCGTTGAAGAAGATCATCATGTTCGTTAAAAAGACCGGGACCAATGATTCCATCCCCGCCGTTCCGACGATCATCGCGCCGGCAAATAATGCCGGACGCATCACTCCCGATTCCGGTGTGGGCTGGTATCCTGTAAGCGGAGGAGTGTTGTATCAATTGGATGTTGCGACGGACTCGATGTTCGTGAATAAGATCTTCTCATCGGAGATCGGCACGACATCGAATAGTTTGAATAACATTCAACTTGGATTAAAAAAATATTATTGGAGAGTATCCTCCAATAATGGAGGACACCGCAGCGCGTTCACGCCGACACGTTTATTTACGACGGCGGTCTCAATTCCGACCCCCGTGTTTCCCGTCAATGCCAGCGGCGGTAATCCGGGGAATGTCTGGCTGAAGTGGGGAGCGGTAACCGGCGCTGTATCGTATCATCTGCAGGTGTCGACCAATTCCATCTTTACGCCGGCAGGAATTGTGGTGGACCAAAAGGGAATTACCGATACGATGAAACAGATGAACGGACTCCAGCTCTCCAAGAAACATTACTGGAAAGTTTCTTCCGAAACACCTGAGTACGAAGGTGGATTCGGCACACAATGGACATTCACCACCGGAACAGCTACAGGACTCGTAGTTAGTTATACAACGCCAAACGAATTTTCTTTGGAACAGAATTATCCGAATCCGTTCAATCCCTCAACGTCCATCCGGTATTCAATTCCGTCGTCGGCCGCTGCTTCGCAGACAACGCTGAGGATCTTTGATGTGCTGGGAAAAGAGACCGAAACGCTCGTCGATGCGGTTCAACCCTCCGGTTCGTATGAAATAACATTCGATGCATCAAAACTTGTCAGCGGTATTTATTTCTATCAGCTCCGTTCCGGAAATTTCGTCCAAACCAAACGGCTGACGCTGCTGAAATAATTCTATTGCTCGGACGGACTTTCGTCCGTCCCTACATTATTTCGTCCGTGAAAATCCCTGCCCGCCGTTTTTTGCCAAAGGCATCACTTCGTGATTGGCGGGCGTCTGATCCGTGTCATCTGTGCTCTATTGCTCATTTTCTTTGTGCCTTTGTGTGACATTTTCCATCTCTTCTCTGTGTTCTCTGTGGCGAATCACCGCTAACCCGAGTAAATCATCCGTTTTTACGTTGATTATTTGCAGTGTACGTATTCACGTGATTGCAGAAATCCGCTCGAATCATTACTTTATTAAAGATAATCAGCCTCACTTTCTTCATTTTTCAGACGGAACGAACGACTCACCGTTGATATTCGAGGTCACCATGATCTCCAAACTCTTCACATTTACTCTTCTACTTTCATTCATTCTCTCTGCACAGGAACGTGTTCTTCTGCACATCAATAAGAACGGTCAGCAGGAAGCGATCCCGCTCAAAAAAGGGGAGCGTGTGCGTGATGTGATAGAACTGCACGAGAATGCCAAAGAGTGTAACTGCGGCAGCAGCACCGGTGCAATGGGACTGATTGATACATTGCGAAATTTTACAGGCGGTGATGCATCGCTGACGACGAATTTTACATTCGGGCATCAGGATGTTGCGCTACAATATTTTATTCCTGCAGCAGGAGGGACAGTGAAAGAGTTCTGGTGGAGAAATTATACGACGACTGGAAATCTTCACAAAGCGACCATTCGGGCGTGGAAAGTCGATCCGAAAGTGACCGGCATCAGCGCATCAAAACCGATGGGACGATATAAGGATCCGAGTGATGGTGACGGGTTGAAAACGCCATATAGGCCAGCAACCGGAGATCAGTGGTTCTATAAGACCGGTGATGCTGCCGATACGACAAAATATGGATTTGATCCACTTGGTGAAGAATCGAAATGGCTTCCGGGAGGACTTCAGGTCTCATTGAATGCTAATATATGGCAGGGAATCAAACTTGATGACTGGGGAGATTCGTTGAATGTCTTCCTGAATGTTCCATTCGGCTTTACTTTGCAGAATGATACGAAGCTGTCGGATTTTGCAGGTGCAACGGATACAGGGATGAATATATTATCGACGGCTCCTGCGAATGGTCTATATCATTCATTCAAATTCTATGAAACGCAGCGGCTTGCTGCCGGGGACGGCGGATGGTGGAAGAGAATCGAGTATGAGTGGGGAATGTATGTTGTTGTTGAATATACCGGCGAAGGCTGTATACCTCGTTCATATAATATATCAACACTCAATACGACGCTTAGTACTCTGCCCAGAAACTTTTGCATAACGGTTAATGCTTGTGAAAAAATCGATCAATTCATTTTCTATTATAAGACCGGATCCTTAAAAAAATATGACAGCCTTCTTGTGAATGGTGACAGTACGAGATATTGCCTGCAAATCCCCGGTGCGAATCCCGGTGACACTGTGTATTGGTACTTCGTTTATAAAGATCTCAATGGAAATCGCACTAGTGTTGGTGTTCGGACTTACAAAATATTCAAAAAAACTCAAACGCGTTTATTTATATATAACAATGCACAATATGCACTCGGAAATAACGGGGCAAATTATATTTAT
>CAIVNT010000178.1 GCA_903907305.1 uncultured Ignavibacteriota bacterium | reverse complement strand
TATACAGTGTGCCATTCTTTTTGCTGGAAAGTATATAGACATAATATGCCATATTCCTTCTCTTTCTATTTGAGAATAGACTATGGTAATAATATGCTCCTTGCTTCCCATTCTATAAAATAAATTCAATTGTATTAAAAGGATATGGATTCCCGCCAAAAATCCCGCTCTTAGAGATTCCGCCTCGCGGGATTCCAAAAGGCGGAACGTGCGGGAATGACATAAAAAAAATCTGTCATGCCCGAATGCTCCAATCGGGCAACCAGATCTGAAGATTTTTAGTTCTTCCTACCCGTAAATTCATCCATTGTTTTATAGATCTTAAGAAAATTCCCGACGATCAGATCGAACACGCGTGTCGGCAGGATCCCTTTGAACAACTGGAGTGTGTAGACGATGAGCGGCATACGCACATGCAGTTTATTCTTCTCGATCCCGTTGATGATCTTCCGCACAGCCGGTTCCGGTTTGTTGATCGGAACGAAGAAGGAGCTTTTGACACCGTCGAACATTCCGGTGCTGATATAGTATGGCGTCACACAGGTGACCTTCACGTTGTTGCCGAGTCTTTCCATTTCGAGCCGAATGGAATCGGACCAGCCGATGACAGCCCACTTGCTTGCGGCATAGACGGACATTTTTGGATTGCCCACCATTCCCGCAGCGGAAGAGATATTGACGATGTGCCCGTGGTTCCGCTCGATCATACCCGGAAGGAATTCCAGCGCAATGTGCATCAGGGCATCGGCATTGATGGACATTGTTCTGTCGATATCATGATGCGTGTGCTCATGGAAATATTTTCCCACAACGATCCCCGCATTGTTGATCAGGATGTCGATCGCTCCCGCTTCGCGCACCGTTTGCTCCGCTGCGAGACGGATCTGATCGATATTTGCAACATCAACGATATATCCGTGAACGTTCTTCAGCCGGGAGGAGAATTCTTTTACGGTATCATTCAGTGCTTGAGGATTCACGTCCCAGATGACGAGTCCTTTGCATCCTTTATTGATGACGGATGATCCCATCAGTTTACCGATGCCGGAAGCACCGCCGGTGATGAGAACAGTGGAATTTTTTATTTCGCTCATGATCATTCCTTTCAATTGTGGCGGAATATAGCATGAAGAAAGGAATAAAGCTTTAGATCATTTTTTTGATGACATCGGCAAGACTGTCGGCCGCGGCAGGGTGAAATCGGAACCAGAGCTCCGGTTCGATCATCTCCAGTTCTGAGACGACCGGTTTTCCTTCATCATTTCGAAGGATATCAACCCGTGCATACGCGGGGAGAGGGTCGCAGACGCTTACGGCATGTTCCGCAAATGCGATCTCTTCATTCGTCGGGGAATAACGATGCACCGTTCCGCCGAAATCATCCTGCACGCGGAAATCCCCCTTTTTTGCTTTTTTGATGACTGCGTGCGTGTATCGTCCGCCGATCACCACTAGTGTTTTCTCTCCGTCGGTCATCACAGACGAGAGGAACGGCTGCAGCATCATCGCTTCACTGCGGATCAATTGCTGGAAGAGTGATTCGTGTTCGGTAAGATTCTGTTCATTCAGCCGGTATGTATGCCGGGCTCCGGCAGACATCGCCGGTTTCAGGATCGCTTCGCTGAACGGGTGTTTTGTGAACAACTGACGAAGATCCGTTTCAGCATCCTTCTCTATATAGATGGTCTCGGGAATGCTGACTCCCCGCTGCATCAGGTCCTGCAGATAGTGCTTGTCAAGATTCCACAATATGATCGAGGCAGGATTGATCACACACGTCTTCGCGGAAATAGTGTGAATGAACTGTAAAAATTCATTGTACCGTTCAGTATAATCCCACGTGGAGCGGAAGATCGCTGACCGTGTCGTATCCAGGTCGAAATCCTCATTGGTCCAATCGGTCCTGTGTACTCGCAATCCTTTCCGTTCCAGCGCTTCTTTCAGGAGTCGGTCTTCAAGTAATATCTGATCCACATACCAGTCGGGTTCGACAGGGGACAAATACCGCTCAGCTGTGAGGATCGTAACGTCGAATAATTTCATGTTCCATTCAGGATAATGAGTGTGCCGAAGTGAATGAGCCGAATTCAAAGTAAAATAATTCGATTGTCATTTCAACATTTCTTTTCTACTTTTGCGCATTGATTATTTATTAACGTCGGTGTCAATGTCCGCCATTGAAGCAAAAAATCTTTCCAAAACCTACACGCAGCTCTTTAAACCTCCGGTCGAAGCGCTCCGCGATGTTTCGTTCACTGTGAATGAAGGGGAAGTGGTCGGACTCATCGGTCCCAACGGTGCTGGAAAATCGACACTGATGAGACTGCTGCTCGGTTTCCTTCCGTCCGACACAGGATCGGTGACACTGTTCGGCGAACATCCTGAATCTCTTCGAGCCCGTTCAATGATTGGCTATCAGGCGGATTCTCAATTCCGTTCGAAGAATGTTACCGTCCGCTCATTTCTGAAATTTCATGCGGACCTTATCGGCATCGATCAAGCCGAAGATCATATCAAAGAACTGCTCGGGACGTTCGAACTGCTTGATGCGTACGAACGTCCTCTTGCTTCGCTCTCAAAAGGAATGCGGCAGAAACTGGAATTGGTCCTCGCGTTCCTCGGTTCACCCAAACTCGTGTTCCTGGACGAGCCGACCGCCGCACTAGACCCCCCCTCCGTGTTTGTTCTGCGCGATTTTCTAGCGGAGAAAAAACAAACAGGATTGACTGTACTCTTCAGTTCCCATCATCTGACGGAAGTGGAATCGGCCTGTGACCGTATCATCTTTATCAGTGACGGTACCGTTATCGATGATTCGCCGATGAAGGATATCGGCCCCGGACATCTTGAACAGTTGTTCAGAAAGAAAATAAGTATGAAGGGGACGCAGTGATGAAGATCTATTCGATCCTGTTCAAAGCGGAGTTCAAACGGTTCTGGAGCACCGGAATGCTGATGTTGACCGTTCCGCTGACCTTGATCTCCCTGGTGACGCTTGGGAGCGTGCAGACGGGAAATATCAAAGAGCTTTCAATATTTATCGATTCCGCCGATATTGTCGTTATCTTCCTTTCATTCATCATCTTCACTGCCGGTATCGTCGGTGCCGATGTGAAGAGCGGCTGGCTCCGCACGCTGCTCATCCGTTCGGTAACACGTGAACAATATGTCATCACGAAGATCCTTGTTGTCTTTATTTCCATTCTGATCGTATTTCTCATTTCTTTCTCCGTCGACTTGCTCGTTATTTCGTTCAATTCAAAAATGGTATTAACGTATGATATCGCCCAAACAGCGGTGGTCTTCTTGCTGAAAGTGATGCATCTGCTGTTGATGGTCATCATATCTGCACTCGTTTCATGCGTAATTCCGGGATCGTTCAACGGATACTTCGTTCTTGCATGGTACTCGTTCAGTCAGGCGATCGGATTCATTGTGATGAGGAATTATTGGGATATGAAATGGGCGGTTGTTCTGCAGGATTATCTTTTCCCCGGCGGTTTTGACGATGCCAAGAATGCGATCATGATGCAGCAGGCATTCCCGGCCGCAGAATTGTTGTGGGGAATAGCGGCGCTCATGATCTCGTTTGCGTGGACACTCTATTCCGTTAACAGCATTGTCGTCGATACGGGATCGGAATAACGAATGGAACAGCGCCCTGTATATATCATGAAGATCACGGCTCTCATCGGCATCCTTTGCGCGATTGCTGCTGCTGTGATTGAATTTTACCCGACGCATTCCTCCGTGCAGTGGGTGCCGTACGAGATGGCGTTCCAACGGGCGAAGGTGGAGCATAAACTCGTCTATGTGGATGTTTATGCGGAATGGTGCGCTCCGTGCAAGAGGATGGACCGGATAACCTTTGCGAATGACACGGTGATCGCTGCTTTAACGGAGGGCGTTATCGCTACGCGCGTGAATGGGGATGATCCGAATCTCGGCGCGAAGATGAAGAATGAATTCAATGTTACGGCAATGCCGACATCGCTTTTATTTCGTTCGGAGAATGCAGAGCTGAAACGGCATGTCGGATTCATGGATGCCGCCGCCTTTATGGATTGGATCGCTGATACATCTCTTTCCGAATTCGTCCATTGGGATGAATTCAATGAAGCGAGGGTCAAAGCGCAGAACACAAAAAAGACACTCATCATCCTTGCGCTCCACGATTCGCTCAAAGTGATGGAAATGCAGCGTGCGTTCCAGAATAAGAATGTGAAGCAGATCATCAAAAGGAATTTCGTTCCCGTTCTGCTGATCAATACCATCACCGATCATCAAAAGGTGATCGCGCAATATACATTGCTTCCGTCCTTCGACTTCGTCGGCTACCTTTATACGTTCACTCCATCCATGGAACTAATTCGTGCCATTCCACTCCGAAACTGGGATGCGAGCAGAACTCAATCTTTGGTAGAAAGCTTGTCCGCACCACAATAAGCAATTCCCGCCGTTTTCATTTTTTGTGGGATTTTGTGCCTTAGTGTCTTCTGCCAAAGGCATCCCTTTGGGAGTGGCAACCTGCTATGAAATGGCATACTGTGCGGATTCTGATATTCTCTGAATTCTTTTCTCTTTCACCGATTATTTTTTTACCTTTCATCAGTTACCCGTGCTGACGAGTTCTTTAGGACTTCGCCGGCAGGGGTTAGTGCGTTTTAAATGGACGGGAAAACCGATCGTGAGTAGCGTGAGTATTGATATCAATAATAAGATCTTCGATTCCGAACTGTTCCAGAGACTGAATGCCGTCAATGTATCGCCGGAGCAGCCGGTGTTGCTGCACGGCATTGCGGGATCGCTCTGGGCGTTCGTCGCTTCGGCATTGTTCCGCCAGGCGAACGGACAGGTGCTGGTGGTAGTAGAAGACGAGGAACGGGCGGAAAAACTCCGGGACGATTGTGCAACGATCCTCGGTGATGCTCTCGTCCGTCTTTGCATTGTGGACCATCAGCATGCGTCACAGGCGATGGATATGTCCGCGCCGTTATCGCAGATCGAAACGATGAAAGCGCTGCAGTCCAATACTCCTGCCGTCTATATTACTCATGCTACCGCACTGGGATTCGGACTACCCGATCGTCAGGAATTTTCCCGTTCCGTTATCGACCTTTCCGTAAAATCCGAGCGCAATTTTGAAGAACTTCTTGCACAGTTGACAGAATATGGATTCGAACGGAAACAATTCGTCGAGTCCTACGGGGATTTCGCCGTCCGCGGCGGCATTCTCGATATTTTTCCTTTCATCGGCGAACATCCCGTCCGTATCGAATTTTGGGGGGACACGGTCGAATCCATCCGCGAATTCGAAGTGCTGTCGCAGCGCTCCATCCGTGAACTTCACGCTGTCAGTCTGATCCCCGATGTGCTGCGAAAGAAAGAATCGCAGGAAGGCGCTCAACAGGTGCAGAAAGAAAAAGTATCGCTGCTTTCCTATTTTTCCGCTGAGATGATGGTCTTCTCGGAAGATCCATCCCTGCTGGAAAAAGAGTTCATTGAACTTGAATCAGAAGGACTCAAGACTGATTTTTCATTCGACAATGTTCAGAAAGAGCTCGAAAAATATTCACGGTTCATTCACTCTCCGTTCCAATCTTCCGGTGCTCAGATCGATTTCCGTTCCCAGTCCCAGCCGAGTGTGAACGGCAGCATGAAGGTCCTTCGGGAGAAGATCGTTGAATATTCGGATAAAGGCTTCGACGTTGTCATCACCTCGGACCGTAAAGAAGAACTCGAGCGCATTCAGGAACTGATCGAACAAGCGGATGACGAGCAGTCTGAGGACAGAGATCAGAGATCAGAGTTCAGGGAACAGAGATCAGATGATGAAATATTTACGACCGAACCTGAACCATCTGACCTGAACCCTGAAACTGTTTCATCTCTCTCATACTCCACAGAATCATTCCACTCCGGCTTCGTCTTCGAATCCGCTAAGACGATTATCTTCACCGAGCACGAGATCTTCAACCGCATCAAAGCGCGCGCGGAACGAAAACGGAAACGGTTCAAAGGACTCTCGTCAAAGGAACTGCAGGCACTCCGCAAAGGGGATTATGTCACGCATATCGATCACGGTATCGGTAAATTCCTCGGACTGCAAAAGATTATGGTCGGCGGCGCGGAACAGGAAGTGGCGAAACTGGAATACGCGGAGAAGGGGACGCTCTTCGTCAATCTGAATTACATCACCCGCATCCAGAAATATTCTTCCGCCGAAGGACATGAACCGAAGCTGAATAAACTCGGCAGTCCGGACTGGGAGAAGCTGAAAGCGCGGACAAAGAAGAAGATCAAGGATATTGCCCGCGATCTGATCAAGCTTTACGCAAAGAGAAAGATGGAACCCGGATTCCCGTTCCAGCCGGATACGCATTGGCAGAAAGAGATGGAAGCGTCGTTCATGTATGACGATACGCCGGACCAGGCGCGGACGACCACGGAAGTGAAAGCGGATATGGAATCGCCGCATCCGATGGACCGGCTTGTCTGCGGTGATGTGGGATTCGGTAAGACGGAGATCGCTGTTCGCGCCGCTTTCAAATCGGTGATGAATGGAAAACAGGTCGGTGTGCTTGTGCCGACAACGATCCTTGCGCAGCAGCATTTTAATACATTTTCGGACCGGCTTGGACGGTATCCTGTTCGCATTGCCCTGCTCTCCCGTTTCAAATCGACGAAAGAGATCAAAGAATCGCTGCAGAAGTTAGAAGCCGGCGAGGTGGACATCATCATCGGCACACATCGTTTGCTCTCCAAAGATGTAAAGTTCAAAGAACTCGGTCTGCTGGTGATCGATGAAGAACAGCGTTTCGGCGTGACGGCAAAAGAAAAACTCCGTGCGATGAAAGTCTCCGTGGATACACTCACGTTGACGGCGACTCCCATTCCGCGCACGCTTCATTTTTCCCTGATGGGTGCGCGGGACCTTTCCATCATCAATACACCGCCGCGCAACAGACTGCCGATCCACACAGAGATCGCAACGTTCGACAAGAAGATCATCCGCGAAGCAGTCATTCACGAGATCCATCGCGGTGGACAGGTCTTTATCGTGACGGACAAAGTGAGCAATATCGACACTCTCACCGCGACATTCCTGGAGGCGATTCCTGAAGCCCGTTTCCGTTTTGCACACGGGCAAATGGAAGGACATGAACTGGAAGCGGTCATGATCGACTTCCTCGAACGGAAATTCGATGTACTCGTCACCACGAAGATCATCGAATCGGGAGTGGATATTCCGAGTGTCAACACCATCATCATCAACCGGGCGGACAAATTCGGACTTGCGGAATTGTATCAGCTCCGCGGACGTGTCGGCCGTGCGAATCTTCAGGCGTATGCGTATCTGCTCGTCCCGCCGATCAATTCACTGCCGAAGCAGACACTCCGCCGTCTTCAGGCGATCGAAGAATTCACCGAACTCGGTTCCGGACTGAATCTGGCGATGCGCGATCTGGAGATCCGCGGCGCAGGGAACATGCTCGGCGGCGAACAGAGCGGATTCATTATGGAGATGGGATTCGAGATGTATACGAAGATCCTCGAAGATGCTGTTGCTGAATTGAAAGAACAGGAATTCGCGGAAGTGTTTGCCGATACCATGAAAGAAGTGAAGCCGCGGTTGATTGAAACGCAGGTGGATGCGGATGTGGAAGCGTATCTTCCGGAATTCTATGTAGAAAGTGATACGGAGCGGCTCGATATCTACCGACGTCTATACAAGACCTCAACACAAAAAGAAGTGGATGAACTGAAAGCGGAACTGCTCGACCGTTTTGGTCCTGCAGTGGAAGAAGTGGATGATCTCTTTTCGCTCGCATCGCTCCGTGTCCTCGGTTCGCGGACGAACATCCGCAAAGTGGAACTCAACAAACGCACTCTCCGTCTCTATCTGCCGATGGAGGACGACAAACATTTTTACGAAAGCGGTATCTTTACAGAGCTGATGGTGAAGGTGTCTTCCGTAAAAGAACCTCAAATACAAATGAAACAGGACGGGCGGAATCTTTTTCTGCAAACACTTTTAAAACACTCCGAAGGTGTCGAACGTATCTCCGAAGCAATATCCTTGATCGAAAGAATTACTTTGTGAAATAAAATCATCCGATATCTGAATTCTTTTTTTATGTCATTTCGAATTTCGATGTTAACCAACTCTTTCCAAAGACATCGGGATGAGAAATCTAAGCAGCCTCCCCAGATTCCTCATCCCGCGACCATGAGAATAAATGAGCGGGATTCGGATTGACAAGGTACTAATGTTTACGGAGATCACTTTATCAAAGAGTTGCTTCTCATTTTCAATTATCAACTGTCAATTAAAACAACATGAGTGAATATTCTGAGACTAAAGTAGTTCTGTTTGACCTCGGCCGTGTTCTGATGCAGATCGATTTTGAGACATTTCCGAATGGACTCGGACTCTTCACGCAGGAACAGCGTGCACCATACGACGCTTCATTGAAACCGTTCATCCGTCTCTATGAAGAAGGAAAGATGACGACGGAAGAATTTCTCGATGGACTCTATGCGATCTTCGATTGCCGATTTCCGCGTGAACTGATCCTTGAATCGTTCAATGCTATCATTGTGGAAGATAATATTGAAATCGTTTCATTCGTTACTGAAGTAAAAAATAAATACCGCATCGCCATCCTCAGCAACACATGCGCGTGCCACTGGGAAAAAGTTGAACGCGTTTCATCCATCATCAAATATTTTCCGGACATCTTTACGTCGTTCGGACTCGGAGGAATGAAACCTGACCGGAAAATTTATGAAAGTGTCTGTTCATCCATGAATGTTCTTCCGCAGGAAGTGATTTTCATCGATGATCTTAAAGAAAATATTCAGGGAGCTGTCGATGTCGGGATGCAGGGAATAATATTTCGGAACGTTCAAC
>CAIVNT010000177.1 GCA_903907305.1 uncultured Ignavibacteriota bacterium | reverse complement strand
TGTTCAGAATATCTTCACCTTTGCAAAGACACTTGCACTGGTCGCAGTGATCTTTCTTGGAATCTTCATTGCGCGTAATTCCGAAGCGATCTCCGCCAACTTCTCCAATTTCTGGGATGCACACTGGACAACAATGAAAGACGGAAAGATCTTTTCCATTGAATCGCTGAGCGGATGGAATCTGATCGCCGCGATCGGTGTTGCGATGGTCGGTTCTCTCTTTTCAAGTGACGCGTGGAATAACATTACGTTCACCGCCGGTGAAGTGATCAATCCCAAAAGGAATATCCCGCTCAGTCTTGCCATCGGCACCGGCATTGTCACACTTCTCTACATTCTTGCAAACATAGCATATATCGTTGTTCTTCCTGTTGTCGGAAATCCTGACGCAACGGATGTGATCGGACGCGGTATCCAATTCGCAACGTCAGACCGTGTCGGCACTGCTACCGTTGCCATCATCTTCGGAGAGACCGCCGCGGTAGGAATGGCGATCCTGATCATGATCTCCACGTTCGGCTGTAATAATGGACTGATCCTCTCCGGTGCGCGTGTCTATTATGCGATGGCGAAGGACAAATTATTCTTCTCCAAAGCCGGTGAACTGAACAAACATTCTGTTCCCGCATGGGCGCTGATCGTTCAAGCCGTTTGGGCAAGCATGCTCTGTCTCTCAGGAAGTTACGGCGATCTGCTGGACTATGTGATCTTTGCGGTGTTGATCTTTTACATCCTTACCGTGGGAGGAATTTTTATTCTTCGCAAAAAACTTCCGAATGCTGAACGTCCTTACAAAGCGATCGGGTATCCTGTGATACCTGCGATTTATATAGCACTGGCAACACTCATCTGCGGTATTCTGTTGGTCTATAAACCAACATTCACGTGGCCGGGACTTGGGATTGTGGCGAGCGGTATTCCGGTCTATTTTATTTGGAAACAGTTTACGAAGTAATTTGATCTTTTAGTGATCCTTTGTGATTTAGTGCTTTAGTGATAAATGTATTTTTCTGCTCTCACATATTTTTTTCTATGGAACCATCATATCTGCTCGTTGCACCATTCGTCATCTTACTGGGATTGATCGCGCTGGCTCCCCTCTTCTTTTCTGAGTGGTGGGGAAAGCATTATCCGAAAGTGGCGCTTTCGCTCGGTGCTGCTGTGATCGCTTATTATCTTTTGGTATTGAATTCCCATGAAGCGGTCATACACAGCGCAACTGAATATATCAGCTTTATTGTTCTGATCGGTTCGCTCTATATTGTGTCAGGTGGAATTCACATCTCCACAAAAGATCTGACCAATCCATTGGAGAATGTGCTCGTCCTTTTCGCCGGAGCAGTGCTTGCGAATATTCTCGGCACAACGGGAGCATCTATGCTTTTGATCCGACCGTGGATCAAGATGAACAAATCACGCATTGCAGCCTATCACATCGTCTTTTTTATCTTTATTATCTCGAATGTCGGCGGAGCATTGACGCCGATCGGCGATCCTCCCTTATTCCTTGGGTATCTCAGGGGAATCCCTTTTTTTTGGATTACTGAGCATATGCTCCCCATTTGGGGAACCGCGATCGCATTATTGCTGATCATCTTTTATCTCTTCGACCGTCGGAATTACTTGAAACAAAAAAAATCGATCATTAAAGAGATCGAAAAGAAAGACGAATGGAAGATCGATGGAGGGATCAATTTCCTTTTTCTTGGGATCATTCTTCTCGCCGTATTCATTCAATCGCCGGTATTCCTCCGCGAAGGTGTCATCATCATCACCACAGCTGCATCGTATTTTTCAACAAAAAAATCCGTTCATACCGCTAATCATTTCAGTTTCCATCCCATTCAGGAAGTTGCGATACTGTTCGCAGGCATCTTCGCAACAATGATCCCTGCGCTGGAACTTCTTCGGCATAATGCAGAGGCAATGACATCGTTGTCACCGACATTCTATTATTGGAATGCCGGCGTCCTTTCCAGTTTTTTGGATAACGCGCCAACATATGTGAGTTTCTTTAGCGTTGCACAGGGGAATGTCAATCCTTCAGGAATAACGCCTATTATAGAATTGCTTTCCCATCCCACATTTGCAGAATCGATCATAGCCATCAGCGGTGGCGCAGTCTTTTTTGGAGCGATGACGTATATCGGGAACGGACCGAATTTCATGGTGAAATCCATCGCCGATCATTATCACATTGAGACTCCCTCGTTCACACGATATATCACACACTATTCTTTACCGATCCTTCTTCCCGTCCTATTATTGATATGGTTTATCTTTTTTCGATAAATTTTCTCTTCAAACTGAAAAAAACAAAGCGAAGTTATTGTTCTTAAGAATTATAGTTGTATATTTACCGCAATAATCAACGCAATTAACCCACTTTCACAACCAACTAATAGGAATTTATGGAACTATCGTTAATTCTTGGAATCAGTGTTATCGGTCTGCTGTTTGCCGTCTACCTGATCCGCGATGTGTTAAAGCGCGACACAGGAACTGCCGCGATGCAGGAGATCTCCAATGCGATCAAAGCCGGTGCGGAAGCCTTCCTGCGCCGTCAAAACAGAACTATTTTCTATCTCTCAATTGCACTCGCAGCACTGATCTACATCCTTTACGCTTTCGTCCGCACACCGAATGAACATGATCCTGCTTCTGCTAGTATGCTGGCGCTTTGGACAACTTTGTCCTTTGCTCTTGGTGCAGCATGTTCTGTTGCTGCTGGTTATATGGGTATGTGGGTTGCCATCCGCACGAACATCCGCACAGCTGCAGCAGCCACAAAGAGTATGAACGGTGCACTGCAGACCGCACTTCGCGGCGGCGCAGTTTCCGGTTTCTTTGTTGTTGCTCTGAGTCTCCTCGGTGTTGCCGGTCTCTTTACGATTGTCGATAAACTGGGCATCGTATCGGATGTATCCAAAATTCCACTTTTGATCGTCGGCTACGGCTTTGGCGCATCATTTGTTGCGCTGTTCGCTCAGCTCGGCGGCGGTATCTACACAAAGGCAGCGGATGTCGGCGCTGATCTTGTCGGAAAAGTTGAAGCAGGAATTCCGGAAGATGATCCGCGCAATCCTGCAGTTATTGCCGATCTGGTTGGTGATAACGTGGGCGATTGCGCAGGCCGCGGTGCTGATCTGTTTGAATCGACCGCAGCGGAAAATATCGGCGCTATGATTCTGGCTGCCGGTTTGTACCGCGCAAATACAGAAACTTTTGAAACACATGGTTTAACATTACTGGGCG
>CAIVNT010000176.1 GCA_903907305.1 uncultured Ignavibacteriota bacterium | reverse complement strand
AGCGCCTGCTCGATATCCGCAATAATATCATTAATATGTTCAAGTCCCACGGACACACGGATCAATCCGGGAAGGATACCGACTGCTTCACGTTCCGCATCAGATAATTTTGAATGCGTGGTGGATGCGGGATGTGTCGCAATGGATCTTGAGTCACCGAGATTTGCCGTGTGTGACAGCATCTGTAATGAGTTAAGGAATTTTCGACCACGATCAATTCCCCCTTTCACGACGAACGTGACGAGTCCGCCGCCAAGTTTCATCTGCTTCATCGCTAAATGATGCTGCGGATGGGACGGCAGGAATGGGTATTTCACTGTTTCGATCTCGGCATGTTTCTCCAAATGCTGTGCAAGCTTCATTGCATTCTCGCAGTGACGATCCATCCGAACAGCAAGTGTCTCCAGACTCTTCGAAAGGATCCAAGCATTGAACGGTGACAGTGAAGGACCGCTGTGGCGGGCAAAGAAGCGGACATCTTTGATCAATTCTTTCTTCCCAACAATGATACCGCCGATCGCTCTCCCTTGTCCATCAAGAAATTTTGTGCCGGAATGGATCACCAGATCCGCACCGAATTCGATCGGCCGTTGCAGATACGGCGTGCAGAAACAATTGTCCACATTCAAAAGGATATTATGTTTCTTTGCAAGTCCGCCGATCCATGCAAGATCGATGATATCCAGTGCGGGATTCGACGGTGTTTCAATGAAGATCATCTTCGTGTTCTTTTGGATCAGTCCTTCCCACGTCTCGGGCTTATCAATATCCGCATAGGTGTGCGTAATACCCCACTTCGGCAGGATCATCGTCAGGATCTGATGCGTGGAACCAAAGACCGAGCGCGACACCAGCAGATGGTCGCCCGATTTCAGCAGCGAAGCAAAACTCGTAAAGACGGCGGACATGCCCGATGCCGTTGCAATTCCGTCCTCCGCCCCTTCCAGCAAACACATCTTTTCGATGAATTCCGTGCTGTTCGGATTTGAAAATCTGGTATAGATGTTCCCTGGAATCTCATCGGCAAAGAGCGCTCTCGCCTGCTCAGCATCATCAAAAACGAAGCTGGAGGTCATATACAACGGGACGGAATGTTCACGCATCGGTGAGCGGGGCACCTGGGTGCGGACCGCGTTGGTCTCGAATTTCTTTGATTTCGCCATAATGTTTTTCTCCACCAATAACACGAATGGACACGAATATTTTTTCGTGATTATTCCGGCCAAAGAGACGGCGGACAAGCATGTTATTCGCGGATAGTATATGATATTGTCGAATAAATATACTCAATTTGGCAATTTGTTTTCGATAAAATTGTTGTTACTTTTACCCACTCTTATGAATACATCGAATAAAAATCTCTTTATCGCCGTCGCCGGAAATATCGGCGCGGGGAAATCATCGCTGACTCGTATGCTCGGCGAACGCTTCAACTGGAAACCGTACTACGAATCCGTTGAGGACAATCCATATCTGAAGGATTTCTACGGCGATATGAACCGATGGTCCTTTCATCTGCAGATGTACTTTCTGGCAAACCGCTTCAAGAGTCACAAGGAGATTGTGGAAGCGAACAAATCGGTGATCCAAGACCGTTCCATCTATGAGGATGCGGAGATCTTTGCAAAGAATCTGAGTCTGATCGGCAAAATGGATGAGCGGGACTATACGAATTATGTCTCGCTCTTCCACGTGATGATGGAATATCTGAAGCCGCCCGATCTGATGATCTATTTACGGTCATCTGTTGATACGCTGGCAGGACAGATCAAAATGCGGGGCAGGGAATACGAACAGAGCATTCCGCGGGAATATCTGGAACAATTGAACAGTCACTACGAGGAGTGGATCGGCTACTATAAGATCGGACCGCTGCTCATCATCGAAAGCGATCCGCTCGACTTTGTCCACCGTCCTTCTGATTTTGAGTTCATTGTGAACGAGGTGAAACACGCTCTTCCGCAGCTGCAGCTCTTTGAGAATTGAATCCATAAGATGAAGTCCGCTTTCTAAGTGGACTTCATCATAACTTTTTTAATTTCCTCCGTGTCCTCTATGTTCTTCTTGGTGAAACAGTAAAAACAAAAGCCCGAAGGCTTTCGCTCTCAGGGCTCCGTTTCATCGTAACAACCAATATAATTCACGACTCCACTGTTCCGTTACTTCTTCCCTTTCAATGCTCCGTCATAATATTTTTTGTTGAGTACGAGCGAAGCAGCGATCTGTGCTTGTGTGTCGTATTTCAGCATCGCTCTGTCCCGTCCTTTTTCACCATTGTACCGGGAATTGATTTCCTCGGTGAGTTCATTCTTTATCTCATCGCTGTACCGGACGAACGTGTTCACCTTCTCGCT
>CAIVNT010000175.1 GCA_903907305.1 uncultured Ignavibacteriota bacterium | reverse complement strand
TCTTCGCATAATAAAGATCGTATTGTTCCCGATCTTCGGGCGACAACGCACTCTCGTTTTGTATCTGGATCAGACCGGTAATACCCCGTTTTCCTCTGAAAAAGTTCTTTTTTGTCTCTGAAGAATATCCAACGATACTTTTCGATCCCGCAAATACCGACGGAAGTTGTGAAACTGTCCGATGGAGTCCCTGAAGCGACTTTTCCGAAAAAATCCGAATAAAATATACAAAAGGAGCAATGGAAATCAAAAAGAAAAGACTGAAGAGGATATCAAAACTACGTTTTACCAAGCGATTTCCCATTTTCGCTATGTTATAATCTATCTCGATGAACGGTAACTGATCGAGTTGATCGATGCTTGGCTTTCCGATGATCACTTCGAGATTGTTCGGGACGAGACGGAAATTGACGAACCGGCTCCGATTGTTTGCGATAACATTCAGGATCGTAGAATAGGAAACCGCATCAGAGGAAAAGATCACTTCGCTAATATGATGGTCCTGAACGGTCCTTCCGATATTATCAATGCTCCCGAGGATCTCTACGTCGAGCACTTTTTCTCCCAGACGTTTTCGGTCGATATCAATAAAACCGACGACTGAATATCCGCCGCCGACCTTTGCACGGAGTTTACGGAGAATATCCTGCCCCGATTGCTGAACACCGACGATCAAAGTCCTGCGGCCGAATAATGTCGTTCGCGAGGACTTCTCTGAGAATCCAAGAATACGAAGAACGAGCCGCCATCCCGGGATCAGGATCAGCGACAAGCCGCCGGAGATGAGCATGATTATTCTGCTAAAAGCAAAATCTTTTTCGAATGCAACGGTTGCGGCAATGATCGTGAATCCGGTCAACACTGCAATGAATGACCGTGACACGGAGAGTTTGAATTCAGAATAGACACCATAGATAAGCAGAGACAGAAAGATAATTCCGGCAGGAATGACAAATGTCCAGGGATATGCATACGACGGCAGCGTGAAAAATCCATTTTTCCGGATATATTCACCGATGAGGATCGTCAGCACAACGATTGCCATGTCAAGAACGGCAACACTCGCCGGCTTGAACAATCGGGCAGAATCCGCGAGCACTTTTCGGACGTAAATGCCGGAATAGATGAACCACTCAAAGACAGGCGAACCGGCGTGATGTTTGCGGACGAACAGACGCATCGCATTGTAGAATACTTTCAATTCGTCGATGTCGCTCCGTTTTGTGCTTTCCCCTCTGTAGTGGATAATGGATGTGGTGGGGACATAAAATACTTTCCGGCCGGACTGCTGCACGCGAAAGCACCAATCCAGATCTTCGCCATACATAAAGAAGGTCTCATCCAATCCGCCGATCTTTTGATAGACCTCCCTCGTGATCATCATAAATGAACCGCTCACAGCGTCCACTTCATACGTGTCGTCAGGATCGAGATACGTAAGATTGTATCGGGCGAAGAGTTTCGATTTCGGGAAGAGCGTACTGAGTCCGAATGTCTTTGTGAACGCCGTCCACGGTGTGGGAAAACTTCTGCGACAAGGAAGCTGGAAAGATCCGTCGGGATTCAGGATCTTGCATCCGGCCATCCCCGCTTCGGGATGCGATTCAAAGAATTCGATCAGTTTATCGAACGTATCTTCCTGAATGAGTGTGTCGGGATTGAGAAGGAGGAGATATTTTCCGGTGGAGCGTGCAAGAGC
>CAIVNT010000174.1 GCA_903907305.1 uncultured Ignavibacteriota bacterium | reverse complement strand
TGATGAATTTCTCCTTGAACGACGATCTTCTCAAATTCTTTGATGTCAGTGATCCAATCCCATGAATAGCGGAGGAAGATCTTCCCGACCTCATATTGTTCGAACGGCGGGATCTTCTCTCCCAGAGCAAGTCTCATTAATGCATATGGAAGGTTCTGTCCTGCCGCGACCGACAGATACACCCATGCCGGGAAACGCGGATTGATCTCGAGAAGATAGTATTCGTTCGTCTCTTTCTGTTTGACGAATTCCAATTCGATGCCGCTCTTCCATTGAAGAGCGGTCATCACTTTACGGGAAAGGTCCATCAGTATCGAATCACGGATCGTGATTCCTGACCACGCTTTTCCCTTGTCCGTGATGTACATCTTTTTCATTGCTACAGCACCAACCATTCTCTCACCGTCACCGAGAGCGCAGACATTATATTCATCACCGGTCACAAATTCCTGGACGATGATGGGAAGTCCCCACTTCGCACTCAGTTTCCGGAAAGCAGAACCTGCTTCATCCAGATTATTGACGATCACTGCATCATAGAATATCCCTTTGATGACGACTGGATATTCGAACTCCGATTGTATCCGATGCAGGTCATGCACTGATGTTGCGAGAATATTCTTGGGGACCTTGATGTCATGTTTGGCACTGAAGTCCGCCAGTTTATCCTTCGATCGAAGATTCAACTGATCGACAGATGGAAGATATGTTTTAATCCCGAGTTCCTTCAGACGCGGAGCTAATTTGGCGAAACTGAAGAGTTCCGAATCAAGTGTTGGTATAAGGACATCGATGTGTTCTTTTTCGTGAATGGCGGAGAGACGGGATAAGAATTGTTCAAGTCCTGCCGACGGATATGGAATGACATAGCTTGCATCCGCAATATCGGGGAGGTAGGCTCCGGGTTCCATCGTATCATAGAGTAGACCGATGACCCTTCCTTCGAATGCTTTCGATTCTTTTAAGGCACGGATGACCGGGACACCTGGTGCCGGGCTATCAACGTTATTGAGACCAGTGACGGCGATGGTCATCCTTCCACCACCAGTTGGAATTGTTTCAATTGACCCATGAAGTCGATGATATCCCTATGCAGATCATCCGGATCGACATCATACTCATTTCCAACAGCAGTGATGACCTGCTGCAGTTCTAAACCTTCCTGAAGACACTTCAGGATAAGTTTTCCCATTTCATTCACTGTGAATGTTTCGCCGGTCGTCGGCAGGAACAGAAAACCGTTCTCACTGACAGCGAGTGCATCGGATATTTTTTGTTTTGGCATATTCAAAGGTCTTTGATATATAAAATAATTTTTGATCCGCTCGCATACTCATTCTTGTTTTCGGCGAGACAATGTACAATGTTCCGATACTTCTATCCAATTCAAATATTGTTTTATACTGCCCAATAATCATGCCATTGCTAATGCGGATAATTTTATCGTTTTACACATTCAGTTCTGGTTTCCCATGCACTGAATGCATACACCATGCAGATTGTGCATAATTATACGATTTAAAAATAAAAATCCCGCATTACGCGGGAATTTAATCTAACATTGTATCGATCTTATAAATCACCTTCCACCGGTCGCAAGGTGATCTCATCGGTCGTCATCCTTTGAGGCTGGCAATAAATAGAGACCAGTGCATCAGCGACATCTTCCGGCTGGATCATTTTGTGATGGTGTTTTTTCCGGGAAAGTTTGTCCCACATGTCCGTTTCGACGGCACCGGGCAGGATATCGATGATTCTTATTCCTTTCTTCCGGACCTCCATTCTGAGACCGCGTGACAGGGCCAATGCACCCGCTTTTGATGCGGAATAGACTGATGAGTTGGAGAACACAGTTGTTGCTGCGACAGAATGGATATTGAAGATGTGTCCCTTCTTCTGCTTCATCATGGAAGTCAGCACAGCTTTGGTGCAAAGGAAATATCCGCGAAGGTTCGTTCCGAGGATCTGATCGAATTCCTTGATGGTCGTTTTTTCGAACGATTCGAAAACCGTTACGCCGGCATTATTAACGAGAATGTCTACTCCACCGAATTTCTTGGTGATTGTCGACATTACTGTACGGACACTCGTCTCCGAGGTGACATCGCAAACGACAGGCAGTGCCGTCCCCCCCTGATCGATGATCTTCCCTGCGTTGATCTCCAACTGCGATTTATTCCGCCCGCTGAGAATCACTTTACAGCCGATGATTGCAAACGCATTTGCAACAGCAAGTCCAATGCCTTTTGTAGCTCCGGTCACCCAAACGACAGGGATATTATTTTTCTCTAATTCGATCACGTTACGACAATTTATTGGTAATGAGTGTTAAAAATTCAGTTCGCGTTTTGATATTATTCTGGAATATCCCGAGCATGGCACTTGTTGTTGCGAGCGAATGCTGTTTTTCCACACCGCGCATCATCATGCACATATGTTTTCCTTCACACACGACCGCTACACCTTCGGGATTCAGAACATCATACAATGTGTGAGCGATCTGACGGGTCATTCGTTCCTGCACTTGCAGCCGGCGTGCAAACATGTCCACCAATCTTGGGATCTTGCTCAACCCGACGATCTTTCCGTTCGGAATGTAAGCAATGTGGATCTTCCCATAGAACGGCAGTAAATGATGTTCACACATGGAAAAATAATCAATGTCTTTCACAATAACCATCTCTTTATAATCTTCCTTAAAAATGGCTCCATTCAGGATCGTCTCAACATCCTCATGATACCCCTTCGTCAGAAACTGTAGTGACTTGGCAACGCGATGCGGAGTCTTCATTAATCCTTCACGTTTCGGATCCTCACCGATGTATTTCAACTGATCGTAAACCAATTTTTCCAGTTTGAGACTAATGTCAACTTTTTCTTTTTGCTTTGCCACAGTCATACTCCTTTGTATTCGACAAAATTATTTTCTGTTTCATAAAGACGGATAGAATAAAGTTTCCCTTCTGTTATGAAAGGCTCGATCTGATTCCACGCAGCCACGGCAATATTCTCTGTTGTCGGATTGATGCCTGAAAGAAAATCGACATCAACATTGAGATTCTTGTGATCCACTTTATTCAGGAAACGATCTGCAAGCACTTGTTTCACTTTTTTCAGGTCGATCACAAAACCGGTCGCAGCAGCGGGAATTCCCGCAACACATACCTCTATAAAGTAGTTGTGACCATGTCCGTTTGGATTTGAACATCCTCCAAAGAGTTCATCATTCTGATCATTGGTGAGTGCAGGATCAAAAAGACGGTGCGATGCACTGAAATGAGCACGGCGATATACATAGACAGTTCCCATTATTCTGAGAGTGCTTTCAATACTTCATCGGTGTGCCCTTCAACTTTTACTTTATTGAAGATATGAGTGATCTTACCCTTTTCATCGATAATGAATGTAGTGCGGACTACTCCCAAATACTTCCGACCGTACATACTCTTCTCCTGCCACACTCCATAATCTGTCAGCATTTTTTTGCTCTCATCGGAGAGGATCGGAAAGTTCAGACCATATTTTCCGGAGAATTTTTCATGCGATTTCACCGGGTCCGGACTGACTCCAAGGATGACTGCACCTTTCTTCTTTACGGAAGAAAGATTATCCCGAAAAGAGCACGCCTCAGCCGTACAACCGGAGGTGTCATCCTTTGGATAAAAATACAATACAACCTTCTTCCCTTTGAAATCTTTCAAAGAGTACTTTTTGCCATCCTGAGCTGCTAAAGAAAAATCGGGAGCTTTCGCTCCCGCAATAAATTCTGTCATTATTAGTGCTCCAAGTTATGCAATTGCTTTTTTTACTTCATCGTATGGAGGTTCAATACCGGGATTCTCTGAAACCCAGGCATACGTAACGTTTCCGTTGCCATCCACCACATACGCAGCACGGTTGGACGCCGTGAGTCCAACAAGTCCGGCAAAATTATTGACGAGACCGCAGTACTGTGCCGAAACGTAACGTGTATAATCGCTCAACAGCGGAAATTTCAAACCATTCTTATCGGCAAATGCTTTATTGGCTGCCGGTGCATCAACACTGATGCCGAGCAACTGCACTCCGCCCGAATCAAAATCCGCCATTGCATCGCGAATGGTGCACATTTCTTTTTCACAGACAGCAGTGAATGCGCCGGGATAGAAAAAGATCACAACTTTTTTACCGGAATAATCAGAGAGTGAAACTGGTTTACGGA
>CAIVNT010000173.1 GCA_903907305.1 uncultured Ignavibacteriota bacterium | reverse complement strand
CGGCCAGTTGAACAATCTTACCATCATCAATTACATAATGCTGTATTCATTGCTCATGTTTTGCTCAAGCCGATTCGGCATAAGAATTGATATTAGACATTGAAAAAACGAGAGTAATATGAGAACAAGTATCCTGTTGGTGGATGATGACGAGACGTTCCTTGGGATAGCACAGCCGATCCTGGAATTGAATGATTTTGATGTGAAATCGTTCAACAATGTTGACAGTGCGGAAACCCTCCTGAGCGATTATACGCCGGATCTGATCATTTCGGATGTTGAGATGCCCGGTAAGACGAGATTCGATTTTTTCCGAACGGTGCATTCAATTCCCGCGCTGCAGAATGTTCCGTTCCTTTTTCTGACGGCGAACAGCGATGTGGACAGTGTGGCGCTCGGAAAAGAACTCGGCATTGATGATTATCTGACAAAGCCTGTAAATTATAAACTGCTGCTTGCAACGGTAAGAGGAAAGCTCAAAAAGAAAGTGAGTCTCCAGTCCGCGCAAAGTATGCAGATCGAAGAGATCAAGAATAAACTTTTCCAGATGATCTCCCATGAAATGCGGACACCGCTCACATCCATTGTGGGCGCAACGGAGATCCTTGCGGATCCTGATTCAAATTTTTCTGCGGCGGAAATGACCACATTCCTTGAGATGCTGCAGAGCAACAGCCGGCGATTGACATCGATGTTCGACGATTTTCTGTTGGTGACGAGGATCGAATCCGGCGAGATCAATTCTGAATTGTTCAATGAAGTAAACCAGATCAATCCGCATACCCTTGTGGAAAGTATCCTCTTTCCGCTGCAGACAGATATGGCCGCTCGGAATGTGTCGGTGAAGAATACAATGTTCTCGCACGCTATCCCGCTGCGCATCTACATCACCCACTTGGAGAATATCCTGTTCCGGATCATCGAGAATGCCGTTAAATTCTCACCGAGAGATTCGACCGTAAGCATCTCAGCAGATGATCGTCCAGACAGTATTGAATTCACAATCCGCGATGAGGGATGCGGCATACCGGAACATACCCACGCCGGCATCTTTAATAAATTCAGTCAAGTGAACCGGGAAGTGAACGAACAGCAGGGATCCGGACTCGGTCTCTTTATCTCAAAAAAACTGATCGACCGGTACAACGGCCGGATCTGGTTCGAAAGTGAAACGGCGAAGGGAACGACATTCCATATTGCGTTCCCGAAATTCTTCACAACATAAAAGAGGATACTGTATGCCGAAATTATTTTTGGAGGAACTGGCGGCGGAGATGGTCCTGGAGAAACCGATCAAGGATCAATTCGGGTTGATCCTTTTTCAAAAAGGGATCGTCCTTTCGGAAAAGATGATCACGACTCTGAAAATGTGGGGCATCAGCGAAGTGTCGATCGAAACCGACAGTATCGGGGATAAGGTGAGTGACACTGTGCCGATCGATCCTGCAATCCTTTCCCAGGTGGAGATCGATGTAGAATTACTCTTTCGGAATAATACAAAGCGAGGACCATTCGTCACTGAACTGATGCGGCATATCGCATTTCGTCTGGCAAAAAAACGGATAAAGGAGACGACACATGCACAGTGAGGTAATGAGATTACTTGCCGGAATGGACAGGCTCTCCTCTGTTCCGATAATCTATACGCAGTTGGATGAAGCGATCAGAAATT
>CAIVNT010000172.1 GCA_903907305.1 uncultured Ignavibacteriota bacterium | reverse complement strand
TGCTGAACAGAGCGCAGGAGTTCAACTCCGTCTCTACGCATGCTGATGTTCCTCCCACGATCATCGGATTCCTCCGTAAAAATTATCCGATGAATTTACCGAAACAGTCGCACTGGCTTGGGACGGTAATCGATACCGCGCGTGAATTCAGAGTAAACCTTTCACGAGCATTTATGCCGTACAAAGGAGAGGTCTCGGATTATCTTGACGGAAAATATTTTCTTTCGGAAAACCGGCTGTTCCGCGTAGAGAAGGGCTTATATATTGAAGAGATCCAGAACGACAGTATCCGAACAGCGATCGGATCGAAAAGGGCGGAGTTCGTTTCAAAAAATTATTACGCTGTTTCTCAGAACAAGATCTATCCCGCCGACCATAGTCATTCAGAAAATATTCCGGCGGTGAATGACGATTCATTGTTCGCACAGATCGACCGGTTGAAATTGAACAGCGATCAATTGTTCCGAATGGCGCGTGATACGGCGTTCAAGGGTTTCTATAACGAATCTCGCGGTATCTGCCGCAGACTGCTTGCGGTCAATCCGGACTATCACGATGTGCGGACATTGATGGGAAGAACATTTGCGTGGGAAAAAAGATATTCGGAGGCCGGCGAGGTCTTTACAGAATTGATCCGGCGAGCCCCTGCGTATTCCGATGCGTATTTTGGTCTTGCGCAGACGCAGTATTGGTCCGGCAATTTTACGGAAGGATTGAAGAATGTTTCGCGTGCGGTGGAATTGACCCCGGTGAATCTGGAAGCCCGTTTCCTGAAAGCGACCATGCTGGCGGATGCAGGAAGGAACCGCGATGCGATCCTGGAACTCGATCAAATTCTGTCGCGTGCACCGGCAATGAAGAGTGCAAAAGATCTGAAACAAAAACTAACGCTCACGAAACGGTAATCTTATGACGGCGGTCCCGATGATGAGAATAGTTCAACGGTATTTGGCAATGCTCCTCTTCGTTTCCACTGCACTGTGGGGGCAGAAAGCGCTCGATTCTTTGGGGACCGAAGAACTCTTCTTCCGTGCGCGTGATCTTGCCTTCAATGGACAGCGGGATTCCGCCCGCGTGCTCCTGAAAATTGCGATGAAGAAAAGTCCATCGTATGTGGATATCAGGATCCTGTTTGCAAGGACGTACGCGTGGGATGGACGGCGCAGTGAGGCGCGGCAGGAACTGAAGACCGTGCTTGCCGAGAAACCAAAATATCTTGACGCACTCTATGCCGCATTGGATGTGGAAATGTGGGATGATAAACTGAATGATGCGCTGGTCATCTGTAATACTGCACTCCGCTATTTCCCCAATGAAGAGGATCTGCTCGTCCGCCGAGTAAAGATCTACCGGGATATGAATAAGGATGTTGAAGCGTTGTTCACACTCTCCATTCTGGAAGATATCAACCGAACGAATGTGAATATCGAACCGCTTCGCGAATCGATCAAAACAAAATCGCTGCTGAACAGCGTGAGTGCATCGTACGCGTATGATTGGTATACCACTGATCGGTATTCACCGCGCGAAGCGTATACTATTCAGTACGGCAGCGTAACGCCGTACGGAACGATGATGGTGAAATTGAACAGCGCTCAACGGTTCGGCAATAACGGCCGTCAGCTGGAATTCGACGCATATCCAAAGATCGTCAGAGGGATCTACGCATATGTGAACTACGGATATTCGTGGACGAAGAATTTCCCTAAACACCGCTTTGGATTCGAACCGTTCTTCCAGCTTCCCGCAAGTTTCGAAGGCTCCGTCGGAACGCGTCTGCTCTTCTTTAGTTCACGTCCCGTGGATATCTACACCATCTCTGTTGGATATTATTACAGCGACTATTGGTTCTCTCTCCGTTCTTATCTCACTCCCGGGACGGTCCAACTTTCCCGTTCGCTGTCTTTAACGATCCGTCAATATCTTGGCGGGGACGGGACCTATCTATTTGTGAAGGGGGGCGCCGGTTCGTCTCCCGATGAAGACCATTATGTCGATACAACGGGGACGAAGATCAATCTGTTGAAGTCACAGAATATCGGAACAGGATTCCAATGGATGATCGATAACCAGTATTCAATCGATTTTTCTGCAGATTATAAATACGAAGAGGTTGTTCCGGGTGTTTTGGTGAACAACTATTCTCTCTCCGCCGGCATTAAATTCAAGTTCTGATATGACTGTCCAACTGACCCTCACACCGATCGGATACATCCGCACTCCGTATCAGGAGAAGCAGCACGCACCGCGTCAGCCGGGTGTGGACAAGCAGAATGTCACAGGAATCATCGAACTTCTACCCGATAAAAATTACGATCAGGCACTGGAATATCTTGCCGGTTTCGAACGGATCTGGATCATCTTTTGGTTCCACAAGAACACGGAATGGAAACCGAAAGTGCTTCCACCGCGCAGCGGCAGGACAAAGCGTGGCGTGTTCGCCACACGTTCTCCGCATCGTCCTAATCCTATCGGACTCTCATTATGTACGTTGATCGATGTGAAGGGAAGGACCATCCGCGTTGAGAATCCTGATCTATTGGATGGAACTCCCGTGCTCGATATTAAGCCGTACATTCCGTATGCAGAGGCCTTTCCGAACTCGGAGATCGGCTGGCTGGCGGAAGCAGAAAATTCGGATGAGACACCGTACTCCGTTGAAATCTCTCCGCTTGCGCAGGAACAAGCGGATTGGATCCGGGTCAATCACGATATTCATTTGATGGACCGCGTAGTCGATATCCTATCGTTCGACCCCATGCCGCATTCGTATCGCCGCATTATGAAACACGATTCCGGCGGATATGTCATCGCGATCAAATCGTGGAGAGTTCTCTACGTAATTGAAGAGAAAAACGTCCTGGTCAGCCGGATCCACAGCGGATATCCTTCCGAGGTGATCGCTGCACTTGATCCATCCATTCAATCGCTCCACGATCAGAATGCCCATCTCCAATTCCATCAGAAATGGAATTCATAAAAAAGTACGATTTTGCGTGATTGCTGAAACGGTGAATTTACATTACATTTTTACCATTATTGTTTAGGCGGCAATTAATGTTTTATCGGTTCCTTCCTACACACTACTGCAATTGGAATTCATCACTTTTATTCTCTATTTCTTTCTTTGAAAGGAACGACTCCGTGAAAAAATCTCATTCGCATTCATTCTCAGCATTATTGCCCAATTCGCTTTCTCTCAGGATTTTGAAGAAACAACTCCTCGTTTGCGTGCAACATTGTTCGGCGGTGCATCGCTGCCGCAAAGCGATTTCGCAAGCACCACAAGCACGGATGCAGGATATGCAACGACCGGATTCGCGGGCGGACTTGAAGTCTCATCAGAATTAAATCAACTGGTTTCGTGGACGACTTCCGTTGCTCTCGCATCCAATTCTGTCAATACCGACGAGATGACGAAACAGGCGGGTTCAGGTATCAGAGTTACGGCAGGAAGTTATTTGACTACGTGGGGATTGACCGGCATCAAATTTATGGCGCCGACTGCTTCCGGCTCAGTACTGTATGCTCAGGCTCAGGGCGGATTACTCTATTCAAGTTTTCCCGACCTCGAAGTGAATTTTATGGGGGTCAATATTAAACAGACGGCAACATCAACGGCGGCACTTGCATTCGGATTCGGTGCGGGTGTTCAACTGCAAAACTTAAATATCGGAATCCGTTATTATACCGGTAAACCAGAATACGAACAGAATGCGACCGGAGGCGGTGTAACCGCAACCAACAAAGTGAAACTGCCAGCAACGCTTCTTCTGCTGATGGTTGGCGTGACACTCTAAATATACGTCCGTCCGTGTCGAGATGATAACAGCACTGTGTGTGTCATCCTGCCGGACGGATATGTTCTGTTGCGCGTAATGCCCTTCTGAAAGATCGAATGAGATATATTATCGCTTTTGTTTTTTTTCTCTCGCTGTGTGGATTCGGACAAGAACAGTCCGCAGACAACCACCGCACATTCACCTATACATTCTTTCCTGAATCCACACTGGTATCGTTGTTTACCGCCGATGCGCATGCACACCGCACAGAAGCAGAGAATATCCTTTTTACCAAGAATATCCGTGCATCCATGGGAACGATGTTCCCTCTCTTCGACTTGGAATTATTCCACACATCACTGCAGGCGAGTATCGGTGCATCCGTTCATTTTGAACTGCATCCTGTGGGCCAGGCGCAGATCGTGACGAATGATTACTATATCGATTTTCTTACTCTCGACATTCCGGTGCGGGATCATCTGTATGCGCGGTGGGTTGTCGGCCATACGAGTCATCATTTCAGCGACAACTGGTATGAGAGGATGAAACTGACGACTTCCATTCGATATTCCCGCGATTATATGAAATTATTTGCCGTCTATGAAAGGGACAGAAATTCTCAGCTCTATCTCGGTGCGGATTATGCCTACACGTTTACTATTGTCCGCAGAATTGAACGACCATGGATATTTCAGACCGGCGGCAACGTTTCGCTGATGAAATTTGGAAGTTCCGTGCTCTATACTGCAGCGGATTGTAAGATCCATCAGGAAGCCGGTTTCGCCGCTACATCCACTATACAATTCGGAGTAATGTTCCCGATGCAGCCTGGACATTTCCTTCGTCTATCACTTCAGTATCGCACGGGACTCGATGAACGGGGACAGTTCTTTCCGGAACATCGTTCGTTTTCTGTTTTCGCACTTTCTTTCGAATGATCTCTTGAGCTATGCAATCTCCCTTTTCCTCAATGATCAATTGATTTATTGTAATATTTATCTAAATCTGTGTAATCTGTGGTAAATGAAATCTATTGAACGATTCAGACATATCGGTTATCTTTTCTTAACAACATCAGGAATGACTATGAGATCGTTACTTCTTTTTTTGACAATGTGGACCACTGGTATAATGGCTCAATCGGTCAGCATCATTCCCTCACCGCAATCCGTTACGGAAAAGAATCTCGAATTCAAACTGAGTTCCTCCACAAGGATCATTATTGGAAGTGAAACACCGACAATGGAATTCATCGCCGCACAGGTGAATGAGGGATTGTCTACCCTGAAAGAAGTGCAGATGAAGGTGACAGCCGAAGAATCGGTCCGGAAACTGACGGCGAATTTCATCTACATCGGGAAACCATCCGGTGAGTTCGGGAAAAAATTCCTTGGAGAGCGAAAGGGGAAACTGACGCCGGAGATGAAAACCGAAGGATACTTTCTTGATGTCGATGTCAAAGGGATCGTGATCATCGCAGAATCGGAAAAAGGATTGATGTACGGCGTCATGTCACTGCTGCAGCTGATGCATCTTGAAAAACGGAGTGTCATTGTTCCGGGAGTGACGATCAGCGATTTCCCGCGGCAGAAGATCAGAGGGATCACGGACGATATCAGCCGCGGTCAGGTCTCCACACTTGAGAATTTCAAAAAGATCGTCCGGTTCTGTTCACGGTATAAGATGAATGTCTATTCCCCCTACATTGAGGATGTGTTCCAATTCAAGAAACATCCGGAGATCGGAAGGAACCGCGGAGCACTCACTCCGGCAGAATGCAAAGAACTGGATGCGTATGCAAAAAGATATTTTGTTGAGATCATTCCCATCTTTGAAACGCTCGGACATTGGGAAAACATTCTGATCCAGCCGGAGTATGAAAAGTTCGCCGAATTTCCCGGAGCACAGACCGTGAATGTGTCGGATGAAAAGGTCTACGCAATGCTCGATGAGATGATCGGAGAGATCGCAGATTGTTTTAGCTCTCCGTATTTCAATATCGCCGCGGATGAATCGTGGGATGTCGGTCTCGGTGTGAATAAGGAGCGGGTGAAGAAAAGCGATCTGGCAACAGTCCATGCCGAACACTATAAACGGATCTTTGACGTTGTGAAGAAGCACGGGAAGAAAGTGATGATGTACGGCGATATCATTCTGGACCATCCCGACATCCTGAAGAAGATCCCGCAGGATGTGACGATGGTGGACTGGCATTATGGAATACAATTCGATTACACAAGTCCGGAGATATTCAAGAACGCCGGATTTCCGTATGTTGTTTCTCCTGCGGTGTGGAATTTCACCGGACCGTTCCCGAATTATTTGAATACATTCCTAAACGTTCAGTACTTGAATGCCGATGGATACAGGAATGGTTCGCTTGGCATTCTTTGCTCCAGCTGGAATGATTTCGGCGGGGAAGCGCTCCGGGAATTGAATTATTACGGATATGCATGGAATGCTGAGTGCGCTTGGAATCCTCTTACAGCCGATCTTAATTCGTTCAGCCGGAATTTCTTTTCCGATTTCTTCGGGACGGAAAAGACAGAAGATCTCCGAACAGTCTATGCGCTGCTCAGTGATCCGTCCAACCAATATCATTGGTATGAACTGTGGCGTCATCCGCTGCTGCCGAATCGGGACGATATGATCTGGGAGAAACGGATTCCGCTCGTGCAGCGCATGCAGAGCATCAATGCCACCATGCCTCTTGTTCTTGAATCCATTGAGCGTGCATCGAAGAATGTCACACGGAACAATGATCATCTGCAATATCTCTCCTTCGTTTCCCGGCTCAACCTCTGGTTCGCAAAAAAGGTCGAAGCGCAGGAACAGCTTCGGCTTCTGCTGAAAGATTCCGTTTCGGCACGGACGGATATCGCATCGAAAGCGGCTTCCATCTGCAAGCGTGTAACGGACGAACTGAGCAAAGTGAAGGGTGAGTTTGAAACTGTCTGGCACACTACGAACAAAACGCCTTCACTGGAATTATTGTTGAAACGGTATGACCGTCAGGCAGCATACTGGAATGAAACAGCGGAGAAGATTCAAAAGAGTTCCGCGCTCGATCCGCTTCTTTCCAGTCAATGGATCTATCATCCCCGAGTTCTCTCAACAGTGAAGGATTCAAATTCGGCACCGAAAGCATATTTTAGAAAAAATATCGTATCGGCAAAAAATATCAGCTCAGCGAAGATCCAGGTGCTGGGGGACTCCCGTGCAATGCTCTATGTGAACGGCAAAAAAGCGGGAGAAGTGACGGCGCGGCGCTCGCTTTCCCTTACCGTTGAGAATCAACGGGCTAAGATCTTCGATATCTTGCCATTCCTGAACGATTCGTCCAATGTCATAGCAGTGGAAGCGCAGAACTATCAGGAGAACGGTTCGGCCGGAGTGAATATTTATGGTGAGATTGTCGCTGCAGATGGGACGGTGCAAATGATTAGTTCCGATGCTGCATGGATCGTTTCTGATTCATCTCAGACGGGTTGGAACACTCTCCAATTCAAGGCAAATACCTGGCAGTTGGCTGTAACAAAAAAATATCCGCTCCCCGTGGTAGCTCCCAATCTTGTCACCGGAAGAACGAGTTGGTTTGAACGATAGGAGAATATATGCTGACCACACCATTGAATGAGAGTACGGAACGCTATTTCATTGATTGCTGCAGAACGAAACTGGTGAAAGAATATCTTTCCAAGATCATTCAGGCTCTGGAGCATCTTTCTGATGAAGATCTATGGTGGCGTGCGCATGAAACGAACAATTCTATCGGAAATTTGATGCTCCATCTGACGGGAAATATCACGCAATGGGCATTTCAGCACCTCGGCGGGAATACATTCCACCGTAACCGTGACGCGGAATTTGCGGAAAGAACACATCTTCCGAAGGATGAATTGATCGCCCGGCTGAGCAGTGCAGTGACGGATGTTGACACCGTCCTGGCAGAATTCCCGATAGAAAAACTTCGTCAGCTCTATTCTATACAGAAATATGAGGTGACCGGACTCGAAGCGATCCTTCATATTACGGAACATTTTTCGTATCATGTGGGGCAAATTGTTTACGTCAGTAAATTACGTTCCGGTAAAGATTTGAAGTTGTATAATTTGTAACCATCGGCAGGAATAACTGTCAGGTATATTTTTATAACAATTTAATT
>CAIVNT010000171.1 GCA_903907305.1 uncultured Ignavibacteriota bacterium | reverse complement strand
GGGAATGATCCAATCAACTTCTTTTACGGTCCGGTCTATCTTCAAACTCTTCTTCGCTTTTTCCCAATCGGTCGGCGGAACAGGATGAGTCCACGGATGAGGATGTTTCCGTACAACAGGAAATTCTTCCAGGAATTCCGGCAGCAATCGATGGATCTTCGGGCGTATCGTATATGCACCGAATTCCAGTTTGGGTGAAGCGATGCGGGCCGGGACGATATTATGCGCATCGACCTCGTAGAATGAAGCTTTGACTTTTTCTGTTATAGATACTTTATATGATTCAACGCTATTCAGAGGATTGAAGTCCGTGATAATTTTTGTAACGGAATAATCTCTGACAAATTTTGGAATCTCTTTTTCGGGAGAACCAAGCAGGAGGAAAAATGGGATTTGCTGTTCCTTGAGCTGTTGCTCAACTTCGCGCAATCCTTTCAGCAGAAATCCATATGCTCTCTCTGTGGCTTCGAGAAAATATGGCTGCAGCACGAAAACAATCGCCAGCGGCATCTTATATTTGATTGCGAGGGTCTGTGCGAATAACAACGCCCAATTATCATCAACACGCATATCCCGTCCCATCCAATAGATGACATTTCCGTCCTGGTGCGGAATCTCTTTGCGAGTATGAACGCGCTGTTGATTGATTGGGGATGCCATTGTATTATTGGAATCTGATAGAGATATGTTCACTGTTGTAGGAAAACAATTTCATCACATACAAAGTTCAATTAACCGAAAGAGGGCTCAATAATGGAAATTGTTACAGTGCGTAGTCGATCTACGATCCTCTACGAGCCGATGGGAAGTGTAACAATCATAAAAAATCATGCTCTACTGCGGGATCGTCGATCGTCTTGGCACGGCGTGATATTATTCCAGTATATATTTTACCGTGTATCATTTAAGATAGGTCATTGACCGTGTCACCGTTCCGAATTCTGTCCGCACTTGATAGAAATACACACCGCTTGTAAGAGTTGGCGAAGGACGCCATTGTAATTTGTATGTTCCTGCAGGTTTGGGATTATCCATGATCCCTTCGACCAATTGTCCCACAGAGTTATAAATAAAGATACGCACGGTGCTGAATTGGGGGAGAATGAATTCAATGGTGGTGTTCGGATTGAAAGGGTTGGGATAATTCTGCGAAACAGAGAACAATGCAGGGGAGATGTTCTCTTTTCCGTTCACGGACAGGACGGAAGCGGGAGAATACCGGAAGATCTGAGTACCGGCACCATACATCAATGTATCGTTGACCCGCCGGATGCGGTTGAGATTCTGCATTTGATTGCTCATGGAAAAAAGATTCCACGTCTTTCCGCTGTCCACTGTCTGATAGGTAGGACCAGACCAGCCGCCGATCCATCCGACTGCACTATTTGCAAAACCGATCCCTTCAACATCATAATCCTGCACAAAATAGTTTTCGTTCCACGATGTACCGCGGTCGGTCGTTTTCAAATAAAATACGCCGCCGGGATTCTGCGTTCTTCGTTCAAGACTGACGAATCCGATGGAATCGCTGATAAAAAATAATTTCCAACCCCATTCTTTGAGCCGCGCGGATTTGTATACGGATTCCCACGTTGTTCCACCGTCCGTTGTTCGCAGCACAACACTTTTCCCGCTGTTGTATGCCGAACCGTCCGCCGACCCGATCGAGAATCCGAGGGTATCATTGAAAAAAAATACATCCACTAACGAGACAGCATAGGGAGTCATATCGTATCCTGTCCATGTATCGCCGCCATTCGTTGACTTGATCATTGTCGCATTTCCGTCATATCCGCCGACGCCGTAAATATTCTGGTTCACGCGGAACAGTCCGCATATTTTTGAAGGTTTCTTTCCGGAGATACTTACTGCAGAGAATGATTTTCCGCTGTTCGATGTGACGATCAACGGAGTGGTAGAGTTCAGTGTGCCGATGAACGCTTTCGTCGGACTCACCATTGAGAGGCAGCGGAAGTAGACATTATACGGTGCCGGCGCCTGAAGAACATCCCACGATTCACCGCCGTTGATGGTCAGGATGAGAGTTGATGTACCGGAAACTGCCCATCCCTGATTCGCACTGATGAAACTGATATCTTCATATCGACCGGACTGCAGTGGAGAATTTGTCAAGACGGTCCATTCAGATCTCTGCTGGGAAAGTGAAGTAGAACAGAACGTCGTGAGGAATATTGATAGCAGAACAATAAATATCATAGGAAATTATTCGTCTGTTGGAGTGAGCAAAAATACTTTACTATTGTAGATGTTCTTATTTCAGCAAAAGCATCTTCATCGTTCGAACAAAACTACCGGTTTTCAATCGATAAAAATATATTCCGCTCGACTGCTGCTCCGGCTTCCACGTTATTGAATAGGAGCCTGCAGGAAATTTATCATTCACTATTCCCGCAACGCTCTTTCCCAGAATATCGAAGACGGTGATATTGACAAAATCTTCTTTCGAGAGGGAAAATTCTATCGTGGTGGTTGGATTGAACGGATTGGGATAGTTTTGACTCAAAGAGTAATGATCCGGTAACGTTGAAGCGATAGACTGCACGATTGTCGGAGTATAGAGAAATCTATAGATGTCTTTCGATGTGAGCGGTTTCATTACTCGAATAGAGAAGATGTCGCCCGTCTTTGGATCAGCCGCATTTTCATTCCCCGAAAAAATAATATGCCACGATAAAAAGAGTTCGTTCAATGAATCCTTTTCAAATAGATACAGATCGTCATTTCTGCTCAAAGTTCCGTTCCCATCCAGTTCTACAAAAATGAATTTTGTTTTCCGGTTGAGACTTTTGTTCCAAACATAAAAGTTAACAGGGAGAGGGACGGCTCCGAACAGGGCCAGCGAAGTATCAGTGATTGAATTTGTCAGTCGGATTTCATAGTCCGAAGCGAAAGGAAGTGCAGTGATCGTTTGGTTGTCGAGATTGATGTCGATCAATTTGATC